>CALRRX020000241.1:0-5712 GCA_943370675.1 Reyranella massiliensis 521
AGAGGCATTTGAAAAATACCACTTATCTCTGATTGAGATAGGTGGATTACCTCCGCTGCTGATCCACTGAATCCCCCCGGTTGTTCTCAATTCCATTATTGAGTTTAATTTTCTAGTCAATGCGAGCGAAAAGGCTGGCTTGATTGCAAAATTATAATCTCTGTATTGGCCTCCATTATCCAAATAGGCAAAGGAAGGCCCAATTCCTATAGTGACTACATTGTCTCTGGAAACCCTCTCTTTGTAAAAATTTTGGGCAATTGAGTCAAATCCAAACGTCAACAGGAGAAGAACAGAAAGGAGTTTGAAAATTGATTTCATGGGATTTTCAGCAGGATAAGTTTTTCTTTGGACAACAAATATGCCATCAAGAGAACTTCTGCTTTTTAAAAAGGTAAAAAGAAGCCTTAAGCCCCTTCAAACGCGGTCTGAATATCGGATTCGGTTTTACGAAGTTTGACTCTGCAGAATTTCACCAATTCGGCTGCCTCTTTGACAAGTGCTGAAAGCTCATCTACAGATTTGTTGCCTTCTTCGAGTTGGGTAAGAATGGTCTCCAGGCGTTGCATGGCTTGAGAGTAGGTCATTTCGCTCATTTCTTTTCGATTTTGGTGAGGGTACTACTGATTTTTTGATCAGAGGTGTAGGTGATGAGTTCGTCTCCTGCTTTTAAATCAATCAAATGAATGGGTCTTCCATTGCTTTCTGTTCGGGTATAACCTTTTTGCAAAAGGCCTTGAGGATCGAGTTGCTTGATGATCACTTCCAAGTGCTGGAGCTTATCCTCTTCTTTCTTTATGGCCCGATCAAATGCTTTCTTGAGATTTTTTTCAACACCATCCAGCTGGAACGTGGCGTACCTGCTTATGGATTTAGAGGACTGTTCGATTCGTTTGAAATACGTATTTACCTTTTCGTTTTCTAGGGAAATCTTTTGAGTAGCCAAAGACCGGGCTCTAATTGCGAGTTGATGAATCTTTTGATCCTCTTCTCTTAGCCTGCTTCGTGTGGCCCGATCTATCCGCTGCAGGGCCAGTCCGAGATTTTCTTCAAATTCCCGAAATCCACTCAGCAAAAATTCAGCTACTGCCGTCGGGGTTTTCAATCGGGTATGTGCCACAAGGTCTGCAATCGTCTCGTCCCGCTCATGACCGATACCTGTGAAAATGGGAAGCGGAAATTTCGCGATTTGTGCGGCCAATCGGTAGTCGTCAAAGCAGTCCAAATCCAATTGGGCACCACCCCCGCGAATGATAACTACTGCATCAAATTTCTCTTGGCTATTTTCTGATTCTACACTTTCCAAAGCGGCTATAAGACTGTTTACTGCTTCATTTCCCTGCATCAGAGAGTTGAAAAGGCGGTGGTAGACCCGGTAGCCGTAAAGATTATGTTCAAGTTGATTGACAAAGTCTCCATACCCTGCCGCAGTGGCACTGGAAATGACCGCAATTCGCTGGATGACAGTAGGTAAGGGTAGCTGGCCATTAAGTCGGATTAGACCTTCTCGGGTCAGCCGGTCAATGGTTTCCTGTCGGACTCTTGCCCTTTCTCCCAAGGAAAAAGAAGGATCGATGTCCTTTACATTCACACTCAACCCAAATACAGGATGATAGCTCACAGACACTTGGGCTAGCACTTTCATTCCGTTTTTCAGCGAAGTGCCGGTGACCGATTCAAATTTGGCGGCGACTGATCGGTAAGTAAACTGCCAGAGATTGGAGCGGATTTTTGCTAGAACTTGATTCCCCTGCTTTTCGACCAGTTCAAAATACACATGGCCCTGAGGAGCCTGACGGAAATCTGCCAACTCACCCACCACCCAATACACCGGCTGGAGTTCGTTTTCCAGCACGAGCTTGATCTGCTCGGTGAGTTGGGAGATGGAGAGCGGGCTCATGGATGTTACTTCTGATAAGCGGATTTGATCTGATTGCTCAGCTCCAAGCTGGCGCGAAGCATCGGAAGTCTCACCTGGTCACTGCCAATGATCCCTTGGTGAAAGAGCAGGTTTTTGATTCCTACCGGATTTCCTTCCACATACATCAGCGAGTTGAGGCCCAGCAGCGAAAAAGTGGCTTCAAGTGCCGCCTGCGAGTCCCCATGGGTGAGGGTTTTGAAAGTTTGAGGGAGGGCATTAGCCAAAACTGAAATAACCCCGCTTCCGCCAATGCTCATCATGGCTTTGGTCAGCAAATCATCCCCAGAAAGGAGCAGAAAGTCTTTTGGCATCGCTACAGCGATCTGCATGCATTGCTCCATGTTGCCACTAGCCTCTTTCATACCGATGATATTGGGATGATGGGAAAGGGTCAGCGTCGTAGCTGCCGTCATATTGGACATGGTCCGTCCAGGGATATTATATAAAACCACAGGGGCAGGAGACGCGTCAGCCACGGCTGTGTAATGCGCGATAATACCTGCTTGGCTTGGTTTGTTGTAGTACGGGCTAACGGAAAGCAGGGCTGCAACGCCATAAAAATCAGTGGATTCGATTTCATCCAATACGGCTTGGGTATTGTTGCCTCCAATTCCCAGCATCACAGGCACCCGACCGTCGTTGTATTCCAAGCAGGCTTTGAGCACCTGTTTCTTTTCTGCGGAACTCAAAGTGGCCGATTCACCGGTGGTACCCAATACCACAAGATAATCAACCCCGCCTGAAACGACATGATCGATCAAGCGCTTGAGACTGTCAAAGTCAATGCTGTGATCGTCATGAAAAGGAGTAATCAATGCGACGCCGGTGCCTTTGAATGCGTTCATGGTTTTAGGTTTGTTAGGGCTGCAAAGATACGGGCTTGAATGGTTTTTCGGGGCCGTTCAAGGAAAAATATGGGTTTAGTGCGTTTAAAGTGGGTTTTGGTGTAGTAGAGGCCAATTTTTCAGATTCAAAATATGACCATTTTTCCTATGAAATAAGATGGGATCTGTCCAGCGAACAGATCCCAAATCAATCAAAAGGCAAATAATTAAGAAAAACCAACTAGAAAGAGTTTAAACAGCCCATTGTAGCCCTCCTTGGTCTGCTGGGGAAATGCGCTGCTGAATGTAGCCCGCCCACCTTTTGGCAATTGCAAACTCATCTGCCAAGTGGTTGACTTCGGACTCATCATAAATGGGGATGCTTTTTGAAACTTTGGTTCTATCCTTGAAATGGATCACCAAATCCAAGTACTCCAATTTTTTTCTTTTCTCCTTTCGGACAATCAGCTCTTTGAACTGACTATCTACGCTGACATGGTCTACAAGAGTAAGGTCCACGATGGTTTGGACTGGATAATGGCCGTGCCGGCAATAGACCAAGATATTTTTTTCGTGGTCCAACCCGATGGTATAATGGTTTCGCCAACTCTGAATTTGGTCTAGGTGAATGTTTTTAGATCTGGTAAACTCGTCGAAGTTTGGGCAGGCGCAATTTTCTTGTTTCCGCGATTGGTATAAATGAACTAGGTAAGGAGAGCTAATACATAGCAAGCCAGCAGATGCTAATAGCATCTCTGCAGTCGTGATTTCCATGGTTTAATAAAGAATAGTGAGTGAAGAATTGATTTTTCAAGCAGAGAAAATCAACTCACTACCAGGTATGGAAAAAATGAATAAAGGTGGTTTTGATGTCAAAAAGTGGTACCGAGTCCCTGTAAAGTGGATGTTGGCAATAATTTTCGTTTGAATTTAAAAGTAACGGAGTTTTAGCTTCTGTAGGAATGTACCAAGAAAGCTTAAGATCTGTCTCTAAATCAGGTGATTGTGGAAGTATTCCATGGTCTAAAACAACCTGATCAGCGACTTCTAAAGTTGCTTGATCAGTAGTTTCTTGAGATGCGTGTGATTGGGAAGGGAAAAACACAAGCAACGACAGACCCAAAAACCATTGGGTAAGCAAAAGAGCCGATGCGATTTTCCTTTTCACGAGAGCTAGGTACGAAAATTCTTTTGTGAAAGTCAAATTCTGCTCAGATATTTTTAGATGTAGAGATTCGCATTCCAAAGAGGGTATCTGGTCTAATTTTTTAAAGTTGACTTGATTCAAAAACAGACTTCTTAATTCTTGGAGGTAAGTAATGCTCATTTTTCTCTTTTGAAATTTCAATTCTATTTATTGCCCTGCTTTTTATTCATGTCCTTCTTTTTTCTGAATTTAGGCTAAATTCGAGGCTTACCTACCCAACGTCTCTCTGTGGAACTTCTGATTATTCTACTCCTTGTGCTCCTCAATGGCGTGTTTGCCATGTCTGAACTCTCCTTGGTTTCCTCTCGGAAGTTCAAGCTTGAAAACTTTAAAAAGCAAGGAAAGCCTGGCGCCAAGGCTGCTTTGGAACTCTCAGAGAATCCGACCAAACTACTCTCTACTGTTCAGATCGGTATTACGCTGATCGGAGTTATGCTGGGCGTTTACGGTGGTGAAAATCTCACAGATGATCTCGATACCTACATTCAGACCATTCCTTTTTTGGCCCCTTATTCCAATACCCTTGCCGTAGGATTGGTTGTTTTGATGATCACGTACCTCTCCATTGTTTTGGGTGAATTATTTCCAAAAAGAGTGGGGATGACTTTTCCGGAGAGTATTGCTTTGATCGTCTCCAAACCGATGATGTTGCTTTCAAAAATCACAGCTCCTTTCGTATGGCTCCTTACGGTCTCCAATGATTTTTTGCTTTGGCTATTCGGCATCAAACGCACCTCAGATAGTAAGATTTCAGAAGAAGAACTAAAGGCATTGATTAAAGAAAGCGCGGAAGGCGGTGAGATCATGGATATCGAGCAGGATATCGTGGAGCGGGTATTTGAATTGGGTGACCGACGGATCAATACCCTCCTGACTCATCGTAGCGAAATCGTATATTTTGATGTGAATGATTCAGAGGAGATCGTTAGAAAAAAAATCAGCGAGGAAAAACACTCTGCTTACCCCTTGTGCAAAAATGGTGAGTTGGATGAAATCGTGGGGATTGTCTTGGTCAAAGACCTGTTTGACGCTCGACTTCAGGAGGGATTTGATCTGAAAAAAATAGCTAAATCACCTCTCTTTTTGAACGAAAGTATGTTTGCCTACCAGGCCCTAGAGCTTTTTAAAGCTCAACGGCTTCACTACGGCTTGGTGATCGACGAATATGGAGTAACCGTCGGGATCGTGACCATGGATGATGTGGTGGATGCATTGGTAGGGGATTCGACCGAACTCGATCAAAACGAATATCAGATCGTACAGCGGGATGAAGATTCCTGGCTGGTGGATGGGCAGTATTCCATCATTGATTTTGAGAAGTTTTTCGACCTGGAGATATCCTACAAAAACAAAAGCTTCACCACCTTGGCGGGGCTTATTTTGCACAAAAGTGCTTACATCCCTAATGTAGGTGATTCCGTGACCGTTCAGAATCTCAAACTCGAAGTGGTGGATAAAGACGGTCAGCGGATCGATAAGGTCTTGGTGACTAGGGTTTAATGGCCTCGGATTAATTCGATGTTCGCTGTTCCATATTCAATTATTAATGGGGAATCATAACTATTGAAGTACTTCGCGGCGCCATCGTGAGTGTCCCCACTCACGATCTCCTAAATCATAGATAGGTTCAGGAGTTTGAAAACTTTTCCAAAGTTCCAAACTTTGGAAAAGTTGCGGCATTCCTCAGGTCTTGGTACTTATGTCTAATGTCTAGATACCTACGTCTTGCTTCTTGTCTCTTGTTTCTAGCATCTCACCCT
>CALRRX020000242.1:0-5712 GCA_943370675.1 Reyranella massiliensis 521
TTTTGGATCTCCTGGGCGGAAATTTTCGGTATTGCAACGATACCGATTACTAGTGCTAAAGCGAAAAGTTTACTCAACTTCCAAAAATCAGAGATTGCTTCACTCCGTTCGCAATGACGAGAAGCCGAGCTAAGCTTATTTGACTTCAAAATCGAGCATTTTTTCATTTCCGATAAAACCTGTTAGGTGATCTCCGATTTTTACGGGACCAACGCCCGCCGGTGTTCCGGTATAGATCAAATCTCCTTTTTTCAGGGTGAAAAATTGAGAGACATATGAAATGATGGTCGCAAAATCGAACAGCATCAGGCTGGTGTTTCCTTTTTGCTTGAGTTCTCCGTTGATCTCCAAGTGAAAGTCAATGTCCTTGAGATTAGCAAAGGCAGAAACAGGCTTAAAGTCTCCGATCGGTGCCGAACCGTTGAAAGCTTTTGCAATTTCCCAAGGCAGACCTTTGGCCTTGCACTGATCCTGCAGGTCTCGGGCGGTAAAGTCGATTCCAAGTCCGATTTCCTCAAAATAGCGGTGTGCAAATTGAGGTTGAATGTACTTTCCTTCTTTGCTGATTTTCAGGACAAGCTCGACCTCGTGGTGGATATTTTCAGAGAAATCCGGGTGAAAAAACGGAGCGCCGCCTTTTAACAATGCGGTATCCGGCTTGAGGAATACGACTGGTTTTCCGGGTTTTTCGTTTTTGAGTTCTTCGATATGTGCGGCGTAGTTACGGCCGATGCAGATGATTTTCATAGGAAATTAAGGAATGCGCAAAGATGAAATTATTCTCACCTTGAAGTCGTGAAAATAAGCATTCCAATCATAGAATTAAGCCTACCTGTGTAATTGTAAAAGATCAAAACTTGATTTTTTTCACTTCATCAATCAGCTTTTCAGTCCATCGGGTATACACCAATCCAGAAGGGTGTAGCCTATCCTCCGCCATCATTTCAGGCTGACCACCGATGACTCTGTATTCCTCAGTGATGTCGATAAAAGATACCTTGTATTTGTCGCAAATCGCCTTTTTGGCCGCATTGTAAGCATTGATTTCTGCTCCTACTTTCTTTTGATCGGTGTTCCGTGCTTTTGCAAATCCAGTCACCGCCCAATCCGGAATGGATAGCACAATCACACGATCATTTTTGCCCCGGGCAAAACCAATTGCACGCTTGAGCATGGCTTCAAAATCTTTTTCATAATCTGACACAGGTCTTCCACGGTATTGATTATTGACTCCGATGAGTAGTGTGACAAGGTCATATCCTTTTGCAGAAGGTTGTCTTTCATTGATGCCGGCATCCAACTCGTCGACTGTCCATCCGGTTTTGGCAATAATCGTAGGAGGAAAGAAAAGCTGACCTCCGATTGCATTCATTCGGTCGACGAGCTGATTGGGATAGCGGTCCTTTTCATCCACACCTTCTCCGATCGTATAACTGTCTCCGAGTGCGAGGTAATTGATTGTTTTCACAGCCATGGGTTCTTCAGGATTGCATAGGGTGATTAAAAACAGGGAAGAGATAAATGAAATGACGGTAATCAGCATGATTTAAATTGTAGAAATGGTTTAGTAATCAGATAGTGAAATCGCTCCAATTGTTTTGCAAAAACTCATTTTTCTACGAGCCATATTACCCAAATATCGGCTCCAGCATTGTGAAGCTTCCCGAGTCTGCATTCATACTCACTTTTGCTCCTACAGGGACAATGAATTGGCGAGGAATATGTCCGATCATCGCTCCGATGTAGGCCGGAATTCCCAATGGAATGACGTACTGATCCATGATCTGATCAATGGTAAATGCACCATAGCCACTTCCAGGCTTGCAGTCGGAGCATTGGCCGAAAATAAATCCTTTGATCTTGCCCAAGGTACCATTCAGCTGGAGTGTACTCATCATCCGGTCGATGCGGTAAGGGTCTTCTCCTACGTCTTCAATGAATAAAATAGCATCTTGAAAATCAGGATAATAAGGGGTTCCTGATAAAGCACTTAGGACGGTTAGATTTCCACCCAAAATCCGTCCTGAGGCAGTTCCACCTTTAAGGGTTTGGATTCTGTTTCCTTTGGCAACCAAGTCATCTCCTTTCGTTACCTCATTTTGGAAAGTCATTAATTTTTTCTCAAAAAACACCTGCTGAAACTGCTTCACATGAAAGCTGTTCCAACTGCCCGAACCGTTTGGACCGTGAAACGTGGTCAAGCCCGTTTGACTCTGAATCGCACAGTGCAATGCCGTGATGTCTGAATAGCCCATTAAAGGCTTTGGATTTTTTCGGATCAACTCGTAGTCAATCATGGGTAAAATCCTTGCTGCACCCGAACCACCTCTCAAGCAGATGACTGCTTTCACTTCTGGGTCGGCAAACATTTCATTCAGATCTCCCGCTCGGTCTTGATCGGTGCCGGCCAAATGCCCAAATCGGTTTTTGAAATTTTCTCCAACTTTTACTTTAAATCCGAGTGCCTCCAACGCTTCTTTGGCGTAGGTGAATTCCATTCGGTCTGCAGTGGCTGCAGAGGGAGAAATGATGCCTACGGTATCACCTTTTTGGATGGCTTTTGGAAAAAGAGGCGCTAAGGCTTCCGTGTTTTTTAGATCAAAACCAAGAAAGGGAGCAGAAGCAGCTGCAAGACCGAACGATTTGAGAAAAGCGCGTTTGTTCATAGGATTCAATTTGGGATGGAAATTACTTTCTTTTCCATCTAAAAGAAAAACCCTGCCAAAAAGCAGGGCTTATGCTAATTATTTCCCGCAGATAATCGCAGAAAAAGTCACAGATTTTCGCAGATATATGAGGAAGAGTAAGTTAATCATTGCTTCAATTCCAGCAATAGCTTTTCCAACTGCTCCATGATGGGCTTGAGGGTTTGATCATATTTTTTGATCCTGCGTCGGATACTGATATGCATGACCACAAACATCATAATGGTAAGACCTAGATGAGCGCTCATCCGAATGGTAGCTGAAAGTGGCTCGAGAAGGACGAAATAAGCCACATTGATTGCGACTGCCAACAAGAATGCATAAAAGTACATGTAAGTTCCGGCGATTTTGTAGCGTTGTTTCAATTTGGAGAGTTGGGTTTCAATGTAGGCTTTGTTGGAGAAACTCTCTGAATCACCACTTGGTCTCAATGCCGAACTGAAACTCAACCAACCCACCCAAAGCATGGCTGCGGCAATGACCAATAAGCTCAGAAAGATGGCTTTGCTTTCACCCCAAGGCATTACTGTAAATAGAAAAACCAAGGTGGAAGGAGTGATGATCGCGATGGCTATTCGTTCTTTTCGCTGTTTTTCTTCAGCTTTCTTAAGACCCGAGATGAGCCCTTGAAGGTCAAAATTACTTGCTTTCTGGCTTTGCCAGAGTTGTTGTATATCGTTGAAGTTAGTTTCCATAAGGTTGGGGATTAAGTTTTTGGGTGAGGGAGGTTTTGATCCGATTTACTTTGACGGCCACGTAGTTTTCGCTGATGCCGCTGATTTCTGCGATGGTTTTGTAAGCGGTGCCTTCCAAAAGCAAAGTGGCGATGATCCGATCGAGCTCGGGCAGTTCAGATATGGCCTCGTAGAGTTGTTTTAGTCGGATTTCTTGTTCCTGAGAATAACTCTCCGGTTCGGCAAGATCTAGGGTTTCGGGAAGCTCGGTTTGCTGATCAGCTTTTTTCTTTTCCTTGGCAGTGAAGGTCAAGGCCGTATTGTAGGCGATCCGGTAGATCCAGGTGCTGATTTCACTTTCGCCTTTGAAGCTTTCGAGATGTCTCCAGATTTTGATCAGGATTTCCTGGAATAGGTCATTGGCCAGTTCTTTTTCCCTGACGAAACCCAGACAGAGACGGTAGATTTTATCTTTGTGACTTTGGTACAAGGCTTCAAAATCCAGTTCTTTTTGGTTCCTCATCTCAGAAAAGTGCTTAGTTTTTCCATAAACCATTCCGGATTATCCCACATGATGAAGTGGTGTGCGGTGGGGGCCATCTCAATTTGGACGTTTTCTGCCAATCGGTATTGATCAGAAAATGATTTTTTCACGCTTTCCTCTGTTAATCCATAGTTTTTGCCCGAAGCCCAAGCGCCCAAGACTAATATCGGGGTTTTCACTTCTGCCAATTCATCTCTAAAGTCCGTAGTCATCAACTCGTAAAAAGCTTCAGCCGTGGTGCCCCGATCACTTTGCAAGGACCATTCGACTGCTATTGGGAGTTTTTCAGTAGTGATGGTCATTATGGGCATGCTTGCCTGCTGCTGAGCGCGGTACTGCTCGGGGCTTTGGGAAAGCATGAGTTGCTTCATTTGACTGGCCATTCCTACCATGTTTTCTTCGGTGGCTGCGTGATTAAAGGCAGCGGAGTAAAAGGGAAAGGAATCGACGATAACGGCTTTTGAGATGCGATCAGGGATACTCCGGGAGAGCCTGAGAGAGAGAAATCCGCCAAGACTGTGTCCGATTAGCGTGACTTTTTCTTTTTGTTCCAAAATGTACCCGCTGATAAGTTTTTCCATGGTTCCAAGAAACCCCTCAGGCATTTCGATCGCTGGATTGGTGCCAAAGCCAGGAAGAGTCAAGACATGGCATTCGTAGTCTTGGGATAGTTGAACGACGGTCTCGTTCCAAACTTCCCCCGAGGAAGCCAACCCGGGTATTAAAATGATTTTTGGACCTTTGCCTGTGACTTTGACTTTGAGGTCCTGCGTGTGGGCTTGGGTCAGACTTCCAAAGACGAAGAGGTAAAGAAGAATTAGCTTGTTCATGTGATTTGCTTGTTTTCTTCTTTAGACTGAAGGGTGGGGGGAACCTTACAGAGTCAGCGGTAATTTTTAAAAAAAGTTTTAATCGGTGTTAGGTAGCTAAGTCAGTTTGGATGTTGTCAGGTTTTCGAGTTGTCCTGTTGTCCCGTTCTCGAGTTTTCCGGTTGTCACGTTGTCGAGTTGTCATGTTGTCAAAGGCACAGTGATTATTTCTTTGTTAAAGAATCTGGCAACCAGACATCGGGACAACATTTTAAAATATAACTCGACAACCCGATAACAAGACAACCTGACAACTCAAAAAAACTCTAAAACCCATCCCTAACCATCACCATCACCTTTTCTACTTCTTTTCTAACCGTAGAAGCAGGGTAGGGGAAATTGGTATTCATAAAGGAGAAGGCATAATTTTTCCCGCTTTTGGTTTTGACCAGTCCCACGATGCTGTAGTTGTTGCTCATGCTTCCGGTTTTTGCAAAAATGTAGGGTTCAGGTGCCTGAAAGCTGTTTTTCAGCGTTCCTGTTTTTCCGCCTATGGCCAGATATTCATTAAGTTCGTTTTCAGGAACCAAGCGGTAGAGCTTTTCAAAAAGGGTGACCATCGATCTTGGGGTAAATAAATTATGACGGCTAAGGCCACTTCCATCTACCCATTTGGGTTGGTCGGGAAGATCATTGAGGTAGGTTTTGAGAACATGCTCAATGGCTCTTTCGGTATTTAAGGTTTTAAAAAGTCGGTCGGAAACCATTAATAAGAGTTGTTCAGCGAGAAAATTGTCGCTTTCCTGCATCATCTCTTTAAGAATCGGAGCAATAGGCGCAGCTCTCCAACTTTGGTGTTCCGCCGGAAGGGTTTCAGACTTGTAAATCCATTTTTTGCCAGTTTCGGCTTCGGCCAGTTTGACAAAAACCTCCGGAGTACTCAGAAAAGGAATAAATTCTTCCCTTCCGATAAAAGTGGA
>CALRRX020000243.1:0-5684 GCA_943370675.1 Reyranella massiliensis 521
CTTTGGTAATACAGGAATTTCAGGAAGCTTTGCCGTGAAGTGATGCATGGCTTTGGCTCTCATTTTCAAGCCTGGACTTATTGCGCCTCCTAAGTAAACTCCCTGATTATCGACTAGCTCATAAGTGATACAACTTCCTAAATCAATCGCTAATACCGGTTTTTGACCTGCTAGATGCCATGCGCCAACAGCTGCAGCAAGCCGATCCAGTCCTAGCGTTTTTGGAGTAGCATAGCCATTGATCAAAGGAGTCGGAGTCTCATGGTCTAGAAAAAGAAAAGAAAAAGGAAGGCTTGCCTGCAGTTCAGGTTTTGAAAATTTTACCGAACTCACCAGACAGTGATCAAAAACTAGTCCTTTCCAGTACTCAACCGATTCTTCTAATGAATCGAAAGAAATCTCCTCTAAAAGCTGATCTTTATCAAACAGCGCGGATTTGATTCGAGAGTTTCCGATATCGATGACTAGGCTTTTCATGGCATTGCAAATTAGGTATTAATAAAAAAGAGACTTTTCCTGCCACAAAATTATCTTTGAATCTCTCCCTTACTTAACAATCTTTAACCCATGCATCCAGAACGCTTCACCCTGATTGGTCTCATGTCCGGCACCTCTGGTGATGGTTTGGATATAGCCCATTGCCATTTTGAGTACCAAGATGGATGGTCTTATGAAATCCTTCAGTCAGTAACAGAGCCTTTTCCTGACCGACTAGGTGAAAGATTGCAGGCTAGTCACCAATTATCCGGATTGGAGCTTTCCTTATTAGATATCGAGTTTGGTAAGTGGATGGGAGAAAAAGTAAAGGTGTTTTGCGTGGAAAATCAGGTCAAGCCAATGGCTGTCGCCTCACACGGACACACGGTTTTCCACCAACCAGCGAAAAGACTTAGCCTACAGATAGGCAACGGCTGGGCGCTGCATCAGGCTTCGGGTGAAAAGGTCATCACAGACTTTCGCATGCTTGATGTGCAATTGGGCGGTCAGGGTGCTCCTTTGGTTCCTATTGGGGATCGATTGCTTTTCCCTCAGGTGGATTTTTGTATCAACCTTGGAGGGATTTCCAACTTATCCATGGAGCATGAAGGAAAGAGAATCGCCTTTGACACCAGTCCATTCAATCTCCTTCTTAATCCATTGGCGAAAAAATTGGGAAAACCCTACGACGAAGGAGGGGCTTGGGCAAGGGAAGGGAAAACGGATGGAGACCTTTTGGATAAGTTAAATTCATTGCCTTTCTATCATTCCTTTTCGGCTAAATCATTGGGAAGAGAGGATATGGAAAATGACTTTTTCCCTCTGATAGAAAACAGCGGACTTGATCCCAAAGAGTTGCTTAGCACACTCATAGAGCACTTTGCTATTCAGATTGCTAAAGTCATCAAGCACTACGCTGTTTCGACAAAGCCAAGAGTACTTTTGACTGGCGGAGGGGCGTACAACTTTTATTTCAAGGACCGCTTGGACCATCATTTGGATCAAAACTGGATTCAAATCGAAGCTCCCACAGAACTTATTGAATTTAAAGAAGCCCTGATTTTTGCGTTTTTGGGGGCTTTGCGCCTCAGAGGAGATATCAATTGTCTATCCTCTGTCACAGGAGCAAGCAGAGACTCCTCAGGAGGGTTAATCTTTGGATAAAGCCAAAAAATCCATCTAAGCCACAGCAGTTTTATTTTTCTATTTTTGGGCCCGAATATAAACCCAAAGAAGATGCAGGAACTGCTGAAGAAATTTGAAAACAAGACTCCCGAGATTGTATTTGAGTGGAGCGATAGTGAGACGGAAGCCGAAGGATGGGTAGTCATCAACTCCCTCAGAGGCGGTGCAGCCGGAGGAGGTACCCGAATGAGAAAAGGTCTCGACAAAAGGGAAGTGGAGTCGCTGGCAAAGACCATGGAGGTAAAGTTTACCGTATCGGGTCCTGCCATAGGAGGCGCCAAGTCAGGAATCAACTTTGACCCAAGCGATCCCAGAAAAGACGGTGTGCTCCAGCGATGGTACAAGGCGGTGATGCCACTCTTGAAAAATTACTACGGCACTGGTGGCGATCTCAATGTGGACGAGATCCACGAGGTCATCCCAATTACGGAATCGTATGGTCTTTGGCATCCACAAGAAGGGATCGTCAATGGGCATTTTCATGCTAACGAGCCACAGAAAATCCGGAAGATCGGGCAGCTTCGGCAGGGTGTTTCCAAAATTCTTGAGGACCCAAAGTTTACCCCAAACGGTCCAAAAAAATATACCGTAGCTGATATGATTACAGGTTATGGCGTATCGGAAGCCGTCCGACATTACTATTCTATCTGGGGAGGAAATATCAAAGAAAAACGCGCCATCATCCAAGGTTGGGGAAATGTGGGGGCTGCGGCCGCCTGTTTTCTTGCAGTGGAGGGAGTGAAAATCGTGGGAATCATCGACCGGGCAGGGGGATTGATCAATGAAGAAGGATTTTCCCTGGATGAAATCCGAGATTTATTTTTGAAGAGAGAAGGAAATCAGCTTATCTCCGAAAACCTCCTTTCCTTCGAAGAAGTCAATTCTAGAATCTGGGACCTGAAAAGTGAAATTTTTATTCCTGCTGCTGCTTCAAGGTTAATCACCAAAGACCAAGCGGAACGAATGGTTGCTTCAGGCTTGGAAGTTATTTCCTGCGGCGCCAATGTGCCATTTGCCGACCCTGAAATTTTCTTTGGACCTACTGGAGTGTGGACTGATGAGCGAATTTCGGTGATTCCGGATTTCATTGCCAATTGTGGAATGGCCAGAGTATTTGCTTATCTGATGAGTGATCATGCGGCCGTGACGGATGAGGCCATCTTTGCAGACGTGTCCTCTACCATCGAAATAGCTTTGAAAAAAACACATCTTGAAAATCCCTCCAGAAAAAACATAGCCCAAACTTCCTTTAAAATAGCATTGACACAACTCGTGTAAAAGCTACCCTAACAATTCCCCCTGCTGAATTAATTTATCGTGAAATTCGGCGGGGGTTTGCGTTGCGATTATAGAGTTTGCATCAAATTCAGTAGTTTAGCGACCACCCAATCTTATCAAATCCCATACAAAAATTCGATAAATTGCCGGAAAGTAAAACCCAGCCCATTAAGTCAATCCAATGAAGAAATATCTTATAAGTCTTTTCATACTTTTCGGAATATTATTTTTTGGAATGATTGAAGCGTCCGATTGCTATGCACTCTCCTTTGATCAAACTACAGAACTATTGGCGCAAGCCGAAGACCAATCAGCAAATGCGGATCAGTCGGTATCTGACGATCAAATGGAGGAAGCCCATGCTGGAGATCATCACATAGCTCCTCTTTGGTTGGTTATCCCTTTTGTGACGCTCTTGCTAATGATCGCGACAGGGCCATTATTTTATGAGCACTTTTGGCATCACAACTACCCAAAAATCGCCGTAGGATTTGCTCTATTGGTAGTACTTTACTACCTATTTGTATTGGATAATGTCCACGCGCCAGTCCATGCGATGGCAGAATACATCCAATTCATCGCGCTTTTGACTTCTTTATTTGCAGCATCAGGAGGCATTTTGATTGAGATTGACAAAAAAGCCACTCCACTAGCCAATGTTTCTCTGCTCCTGATAGGTGCTGTTGTATCCAATCTGATAGGTACCACAGGAGCTTCAATGCTATTAATCCGCCCTTTCATCAGACTTAATAAAGGAAATATTCAGGCCTACCATGTGGTGTTTTTTATTTTGATGGTAAGTAACGTGGGTGGATCCTTGACGCCTATTGGAGACCCTCCTCTATTCTTGGGATTTCTGAAGGGGGTTCCCTTCTTCTGGACTATTGAACACAACCTGCCTGCTTGGGCATTGGCCCTGGCACTTTTGGCCATTGTCTTTTATTTGATTGACAGGAAAAAGGGTAGAGCTATGGAAGATGAAGATTATCCGGAGGAAATTTCCTATTCCAATAAATTCACTTTAATAGGTGTGAAGAATTTTGGATGGTTGTTCGTAGTTATTTGTGCCGTATTCCTTGATCCCAATGTCATTGAAGGTGTCCCTGCCATACACTATGACGGGCAGAAATTTTCCTTTCTCAGAGAATTGATCATGCTTTCAGTGGCATTTTTCTCCTATAAGTTTGCAGATAAGCGAGCTATCCAAGGCAATGAATTTAACTTTGAGCCTATTCGCGAAGTCGCTTTTATCTTCGTAGGAATTTTCGGCACCATGATGCCCGCATTGGAGTTGGTTGGCAATTTTGCCAAATCTCCAGAAGGAGCCGAGCTGATCACGGTAAATACGCTTTATTGGGGCACAGGCTCTCTTTCCGCGGTTTTGGACAATGCTCCAACTTACCTCAATTTTCTAGCAGCAGCCATGGCCTCGGAAGGTTCAGATATTTCTAATATTGCAGACGTTCGTGCTTTTGCAGATAGTTCACTCAACACCTCGGATACACCATTTCAGCTTTTAGCCATTTCTATTGCATCGGTGTTCTTTGGTGCGATGACATACATTGGAAATGGCCCAAACTTCATGGTAAAATCCATTGCTGAGCAAAGTGGTGTAAAAATGCCTTCATTCTTTGGCTACATTATCCGATTTACACTTCCAATTCTGCTTCCGATCCTCTTCTTGGTTTGGCTGGCATTTATTGCCTTTGTCTAAGACTTCACTTGCTCATACCTAAAGCAATCCACCAGGTGGTCATTGATCAGTCCGGTGGCTTGCATATGGGCATACACAATGGTGCTTCCCAAAAATTTGAATCCTCTCTTTTTAAGGTCTTTGGCCAATTGATCTGATTCTGTAGAAGTCGCAGGATAAGGTTCGCCTCGCTTCAATGAGTTGATTTTTGGCTTACCTCCTACAAATCCCCAGATGTAGGTCGAAAAAGAGCCAAACTCCTGCTGAACTTCCATAAATCGCTGTGCATTATTGATAGCGGCACGGATTTTTTGGCCGTTTCGGATGATGCTAGCATCCTGAAGTAATTCCTGCACATAGGATTCGGGAAATTCGGCCACTATTCGATAATCAAAATCGGCAAAGGCTTTTCGATATCCTTCTCTCTTTTTGAGCACAGTGGCCCAGCTTAGACCGACTTGTGCACTTTCCAGAATCAGAAACTCAAAATGAACCCGATCATCATATACAGGAACCCCCCATTCGGTATCATGATAAGTGACATAATCGGGAAAGCCTAAGCACCATGGGCATCGGTTAAGTGAGGATTGGTTTGTCTCCATGCTGAAAAGTGAAAAAATCAATGCTCTCTAGCAAGGTCTTTTTCGTATTTCTCAATTCAAAAAAATAGAATCTAGGGGGGTTAACTGTTCCAGATTTTCCAAGCTGCTTCGGCCTGAAGTTCTAGCATATCTTGGCCATTTTTAGCTTTTCCTCCCCTAGAGATACATTCTTGCATCAATCGGGTCACGGAAGGATTGTAGACTAAATCATAGACTAAATGCGAGGATGTAAGTTGATCCAGAGGAATATCTGGAATTCCCTCCACTTTGGGGAATGTACCCAAAGGAGTGGTATTGATGATTAAAGGGTAATTTTTCAAAAATTCAGCATTCTCCCTCAGATCTTGGTAGCTGAGTTGATGCGATTCTTTGGTCCTAGATACGGACAAGTATGAAACTCCAAGATCTTTCAATGCTTGCTTGACTGCTTTGGAGGCACCTCCAGTCCC
>CALRRX020000244.1:0-5642 GCA_943370675.1 Reyranella massiliensis 521
CAAAAACTTGAAGAAGGAAAAATTCAAGGTTTTATTTCCATTTCAGTTCTACAGACCTGTTGCTATTACCTCGAGCTTGCAAAAGGCTTGGAAGTAACCAAACAAATCGCCGGGGTAATTGCCAGAAGGTTTGATTTCCTGGATGGTTCCAAATATGAAGTTTTGAGTGCTATTGAATCAGAATTTGATGATATCGAGGATGCCATCCACTACTTTATTTGCAGTAATTCTGAGATGGAAATAATTGTAACTAATGATCAGAAATTTTTAAAACACTCCAAGCCTCATCTTCCAATTTTGACACCAATTCAGCTTTTGGAAAGGCTGTAAAAGTAAAAATCCTGCTTACGGAGAAGCAGGATAATGTTATTTAGTTCAATCCATATCAGCCAAAGGCTGCATTTCTATTGTATTTCAACATTATTTCTAACCTAAATTTCAATGGAAACCTTTGAGGTTTTTGAAAACCTCAAAGGTTTAGTGCTTCCCACAATATTTCCACCGGATGCTTGGCTTTTCTTCCTGTGCCATCGGCAATCTGATGCCGGCAAGAAGTTCCCGGTGCAGCGATGAGGGTATCTGCTTCAGCTTTTCTTACTGCAGGAAACAACACCAACTCTCCTACTTGTTGAGAAAGATCAAAATGCTCGGCCTCATAGCCGAAGCTTCCTGCCATGCCGCAACAACCGCTTGGAATGGTTTCCACGGTATAATTGGACGGAAGGGAAAGTATCTTCTGAGTCCAGGTCAAAGAAGAAAGTGCCTTTTGGTGGCAGTGCCCGTGGAGCTTGATCTTTTGGGATTTGGAGGTGAAGGCCTCCGGTTTGATGTTGCCGGCAGCCACTTCTTGACCCAGAAACTCATCAATCAACTTCACATGAAACTTGAGTTTTTTGGCAGCAGGCACCAATTCCTGGCTAACAATTCGTGGATATTCATCTCGGAAACTCAAAATCGCCGAAGGCTCCAAACCAATCAGCGGGGTATTTCCATCGATCAATTTTTCGAAAAGCCGCACGTTTGCTTCCGCATGTTTTTTGGCTTTTAGCAACAATCCCTTGGAAAGTGCCGAACGCCCGCTTTCCTCGTGATCAATTACCTTGACTTCGTATCCCAGTTTTTTCAGCAGGGAAATGGCCTTGATGCCGATTTGGGTATCGTTGTGATTGGTAAACTCATCTACAAAGAAGTAAACCGACTTGATGGTTTTTGCTGGACCAGCTAAAGTCGCATAGTTCTTTTTGTACCATTTACGGAGACTGATCGGGCTGATTTCGGGTAGATTTCGGCTTGGAGCCACATTTAGAGCCTTCTTCATTAGACCTCCGGTCAGGGAATTGGTCAGGAAGAAATTAGCTATTCCAGGAACGATTGCCCCAAGTTGATTCAATTCATTTATATAAGCAAAGGCCTTGGAACGCAACGGAACCCCATTGGTTTTTTGGTATTGGTAGAGAAATTCCGCCTTCATGCTGGCCATGTCCACTCCAGATGGACACTCTGCGGTACAGCCTTTGCAACTTAAACAGAGATCAAGAGCCTCTTTGATCTCAGGATGATCAAAGGCATTTTCATTCTTATCCAAAGTCAAAAACTCGCGCAGCGTATTCGCCCGGCCACGGACTGTATCCCGCTCATTTCGAGTAGCCATAAAGCTTGGACACATTGTCCCCCCAGAACCCGGAAGCTTACGACAGTCACCCGAACCGTTGCATTTCTCCGCCAAACGAAGAATGCCCCCATCTGCTGAGTAGTCAAAAACGGTCTTATGCTCCGGAGTAACCATACCCGGCTCGTAGCGCAGGAACTTATTCATCGGGGCAGCATCCACGATCTTGCCGGGATTGAAGATGTTTTTCGGATCCCAAGTGTATTTGATCCTGCGGAAAAGCTCATAATTCTTTTCCCCTACCATGAGCGGGATAAATGCGGCTCGCACGCGACCATCTCCATGTTCACCAGAAAGCGAACCCTGATACTTCTTCACCAACTTGGCGGAGGCTAAAGAAATCTGATAAAACTCCTCCACATCTTCGGCTTTCTTCAAATCCAAAATCGGTCTCATGTGGATCTCTCCTGCCCCTGCATGGGCATAGTGAACCGGATTTTGATTGAAGCCTTTCAAAATCTCATCCAACTCATCAATGTAATCCGCCAAGTCCTCGATGTCCACTGCCGTATCTTCGATGCAGGCCACAGCTTTGGGATCGCCAGGAATATTTCCCAAAAGCCCCAAACCAGCTGCGCGAAGCGCCCAAGCTGAGGCAACTTTGGCAGGTTCGATGATCGGATAGGCATAGCCATAGCCGCCTGCTTTCAAGTCAGAAACAAGCGCTTCTCCTTTAGCCATGGCTTCTTCTAAAGATTTTCCTCTGAACTCGATCATCAAAATTGCCTTCGGATCACCTTCGACGAAGTAGCGGTTTTTCGAATACTCGATGCTTTCCTTGGTGCAGTCAAGGATGATTTTATCCATCAATTCCACCGCAGTTGCCGGATGCTTCATCGCGACCTGAGCGGACTTCATGCTTTCATGGATGCTTTCAAAATGTGCAGCAACGACGATTTCTACCGGATCCGGAAGCGGATCGAGGCTGATCTTGATTTCAGTTGTAAAAGCTAAAGTTCCTTCCGAACCAGCCAAAAGCTTGCAGAAGTTGAATTTTTCCTTTCCTTCAAAAAGCTCTGCTTTCAACAATTCATCCACTGCATAGCCGGTATTGCGGCGGTGGATGGACTTTTTAGGAAATTGGGCATGAATCTCTTCTCTGATTTCAGGATTATTGAGTTCGTCAAAAACCTGTCGGTAAATCGTTCCTTCCAAATCTTTCTGTCCACACTTACGGTCAAAGTCATCTTGGGTGATTTCTCCAAAAACCACCTTTTTTCCATCGCTAAGAATGGTATTTAGGGAAATCACTTTATCCCGAGTCACTCCATAAACGATGGAAGTGGTCCCTGAAGAATTATTTCCCACCATGCCGCCGATCATCGCGCGGTTGGCGGTGGAAGTAATCGGACTAAAAAATAGACCGTGTGGCTTTAGGAAGCGATTCAACTCATCCCTAACTACTCCAGGCTGCACGCGAACCCAGCGTTCTTCTTGGTTGAATTCCAGGATTTGGGTAAAATGTTTGGAAACATCGACCACGATGCCATTGCCCACACATTGTCCTGCAAGAGATGTCCCTGCAGTCCTTGGAATGAGGGAAGTGCCATTCTCAGTGGCAAAATGAATCAGTTTTTGGATATCCGACTCGGACTTGGGAAAAGCTACAGCCAAAGGCATTTCCCGATAAACGGATGCATCGGTCGCATACAGGGTCCTTGTGAGTCGGTCAAACTGCAAACTGCCCTCCAGTTGAGTGGCCAGTTTTTCTAAATGAGGTACTAGGTTAGGTTGGTCTGAAAGCATGGTCAAAAATAGCTTTCTGCCTAGATTAAAGAAATTAAATGATCAATTATCAATGATCAAACTCAATTATCAATGATCAAGAATCTCAATGGCCTTGAGCATTGTCTATTGAATTTGAAAATTGATCATTTAAACCCTTTTTTGCCAATAAAATAAATCACAGACATGTTTTTCCTCCTCTCCCAGTTTCTGAGTTTTTTGGCCATGCCGCTGACGATTGTGTTGATTCTAATTGTCTCAGGAACAATTTTTCTAAAGAGAAAATGGGGCAAGAAGCTGCTTTGGGCAGGAATCGGTCTTTTACTCTTTTTCACCAATCCCTTCCTTTCCAATTTGGCCCTGCTGGCTTGGGAACCTGATTTCAAGTCTTTTGAGGAAATCGAAACCCGTGAAATCGGTATAGTACTCACCGGAGTTACCAACCTGAGTAAAACCGCTTACGACCGCACGTTTTTCAACAAAGGCGCTGACCGCATCACCCATGCCCTCCAACTCTACCGCATAGGCAAAATTAAAAAAATCCTGATCACAGGTGGAACTGGATTAAACCCAGTCAATCCTCAATCAGAAGCGGAAGTGCTCAAAAGGTTTTTGATCATGACCGGAATGCCTGAATCGGACATTATGATCGAAGATCAGAGTAAAAACACAGCCCAAAACGCTCAGTTTACCAAGGCCTTTTTAGAGAAAAATGGTATCTCCACCGATCAAGAGTTTATATTGATCACCTCGGCTTTTCACATGAAGAGAGCTAAAGGATGCTTTGACAAAGTCGGACTGAAAACGGTGACTTTTCCCGTTGATTACTATTCACACGAGGTGAAATATGATGTTCCAGCCTTGATCTTTCCTGATGTAGATTCCATTTCCTATTGGCATAAGCTATTTAAAGAATGGATCGGGATTACGGTTTATAGCTTGGTGGGATACCTTTAATCCGTAATCCTCTACAATCATTTTTGCTTATTTCAAGAATTCAACGATTTGAAATTCTGCATTTTATTCCTTACTTGAGTTTGATTTTTCAAGTACATTTTCATTTCTAACTCCTTCTAGCTATGGACTTTTCATCCATTTTGAACCTAGTAATCGGTTTAATTTTCATCTATTTCCTGATCGGACTTATTTGCTCCACTATCCAAGAGCTCATTGCTCAATACTTGGATTTAAGAGCCGAAAACCTTGAAAAATGGTTGAAGGACACGTTCAGAGAGAATGAGTTTGGAGAA
Organism: Reyranella massiliensis 521; assembly: GCA_943370675.1. Lineage (GTDB taxonomy): Bacteria > Bacteroidota > Bacteroidia > Cytophagales > Cyclobacteriaceae > Algoriphagus. The sequence continues at coordinate 4,645 of CALRRX020000244.1, forward strand.
AAATTTTTGAATCACAGACTAATTGATGGTCTAACTGCTCAAGGCAGACGCGCAAGTTACATTCCTGCCAAGGTTTTTTCCGGGGTCATGCTTGATCTGGTGAATCAAAAAAAAGGAACCTATTCCATTGAAACATTAAAAGATTCCATTGGTGAATCAGACCTGCCAGATGATTTTAAGCGAAAGCTCCTTCAAAGTATAGCTGAAGCTAAGAATGGGTTGGATGATGTCCGCAGGGAAATCGAAGGGTGGTTTAATGACAGCATGGAGCGTATTTCAGGTACCTACAAGAAAAAGACACAAAAAATAGTGATTGTCATTTCACTGGCTGTGGTTTCTTTGCTCAATGTAGACACCATTCAGATCATTCAATACCTCTATGATCATCCTGCCCAATCAGAGGCACTGGCAAACCGTATAGAAGAGTCTATTCAAGACATGGACCCTTCAGAAAATAAGACTTCTGAAGACTCACTCAGCCAAGAAGAAAAAATAGATCTAAGAATAAATGAACTTAAAAGCATCCAAGCTTCCCTGAATTCAACAAAAATACCATTGGGATGGCAATCAGTAGATGGAGAAATTTCCTTTGTGGAAGTCTTTCAGAAAATCTTAGGCCTTCTTTTCTCCACAGTTGCAGGAATAGTAGGAGCACCTTTTTGGTTTCAAACTTTGAATAAACTGGTAAACCTGAGAGGATCTGGAGCAAAACCCAAAGACTAAACCAAAAGCGTGGCCTGAATCGAATCCCTAAGCTTGGGCTCCACCTTGACCTCTTCAGCAAATTCAATCCAGCGCTTCACCGAGTTTCGGACACTTTCGATCTTTTCTTCCGGCTTTTTGATATTCATTTTACGTGCTATTTCCAGAAAATCCGCATCCATGATTCCATCCCTTTTTCCATTGACCTGGAGAGATTGACTACTAACCCATAGACTTCCGGGACGATACGCGTGGCAAATGTCATAGGCAGGTGATAGCTTCCACTTCCCGCTTTG
>CALRRX020000245.1:0-5641 GCA_943370675.1 Reyranella massiliensis 521
TTGGATATGAAAAAATATAGCACGCTCCCCTTTGCCTCCACCCTTTGCGGAAGCTGTTCGGATGTGTGCCCTGTAAAAATCAACATCCATGAACAGCTCTATGAATGGCGACAGGAGATCACCAAGACGCACGGTGAACTTGGAAAAGGATTGTCCATGAAGTTGGCAAATGGGATTTTCAAAAGCCCCTTGGCCTATAAAATCTCAGGAAACTTGATGCGAACCGCCCTGAAAACCCTTCCCAAATCTCTGATATACCATCCGATCAATAGCTGGGGAAAAGGCAGAAATCTTCCTGACACACCTCAGGAATCCTTTAAAGAATGGTACCAAAAGAACAGAAAATGAGCAGTAGAGAATCCATATTACGATCCATTCGTGCGGTAACTCAAGAAGAAAAACCACTGCCTGACGCTCCTTCCTTTGGGATCTCGGAAGAGATTGAAACTGCTTTCAGAAAATCCATCGAAGGTAACAAAGGCGAAGTCCTGTCAGAGTTGGAGTTTTTAAATTGGCTCTCCGAATCTGCATGGGCTAAAATATATTCTGCTATCTCAGCTTATTCTTCCGTCTCTACCCAATCACTTCCAAAAGATCCGCATGAATTGGAGGATTTAAATTTAGCGATCCTTGAAGGTCAATTTGGTGTGGCTGAAAACGGCGCCATTTGGCTGGATGATCGTCAATTGCCACACCGAGCGATTCCTTTCATTACCGAGCATTTGGTGATAGTGCTGAGGAAATCGAGACTTTTTCCCACGCTACACCAAGCCTATGAAAAAATCGGGGATGAGCATTCCGGATTTGGGTTATTTATCGCCGGACCATCCAAAACCGCCGACATCGAGCAATCCTTGGTCATTGGCGCTCATGGCGCAAAAAGTCTTCGAGTAGTTATGATTTAGTCAACTCAATCTCGAGAAAAAAGACATTCCAACCGTCTTCAGAATACATGTAGCCGATCTTCCACCCGTGTTTGGAAGCAATTTTTTGACACAAAGAAAGTCCAATTCCAGTCCCTTTTTCCCTTAAGGTCCCTTCTGATTTTTTGGCTTTCAATTCAAATAAAAACGGTCTATCTGCCTCGCTTACATGTTTGCCTTGATTCTTAATTTCCCATCTAAGGGCGGACAAACTTTGAGAAACTTGAACCAAAATTGTTGACTCTTTAGGACTAAACTTGATCGCATTGTCTAGAAAGTTTTTGAGGATAATGCGAATCTCTTTGAAAGACAAATCAATTTCAGACGAGATTCCATTGCTCTGAACCTCTAAAGTTTGGGATTTCTGGGTGGCTTGGAATTGCATGACTTCCACCATTTCTTCGGTGAGTCTGGCCGGGTTAACGTTTGCAAGATCACTATCAGTACCTTCCATTTCAGTAATCACCCATTCTAGTGTATTATCCAAAACCTTACTAAGATGAAAGCTTTGAGTTTTCAGATTACCTATAATTTGCCCCATCTCCATTTCATTAATAATCCCCTCCTCGGCAAGCTCTAGCGTAAAATTCAGACTTGCCACTGGGGTTTTGAGATCATGAGAAAGAAGTGCCAAAAGTTGATTTTTTTTATCATTTAAGGCTTCCAATTTATTCAATGCCAGCTCTTTTTCCTTTTGTAACTGCAACATGTACAGATTTTGGTTTCGATAGCTTTTGATGAATAACAAAATAATAGTGAGTGTAAATAAACTGGTCCAAGTCATCGTAATGATCTGATCCTGAAAAAAATCATCGGAAGTATAAACATCAAAAGTCAATTTGTACTTGTCCATTTTTCCTAAACCTATCAATACACCATACACCAGAAAAACTAAACCAACCCAAAGACCACTCCATCTTCCACGCAACATAAAAACAGAGGACACCACAAAAATAAAAAGTGTATAAAGCGTCCTTCCTCGATGAGCCTCACTGAAAAAAAAGTTGAGTGAAACAGCCAGTAAGCCTATCCCAATCATAATGAGAAGGATCAATTGATGGTAACCGTATTTTTTCATTACCAAATACCCAACCAAAAACGGGATGGCAAATAGAAGTTTTACAGAAACATAGACCAAGTTATATCCCATCAAAAAGTCAATAAAACTGAGTAGTGGGATCAAGACTATCAAAATCAACGCAAAGACTTCAGAAATTCTATTTTGGAGTTGATTCAGGTCTCCGGATTTATCAAATACTCCAAACTTAAACATTGATTGTGGGTGGGCGGGTAACTAACTCCGGTAAATGTAGGAATTTGTAATTCCTGACATTTTAGGAAATACAAATTAGCGCTATTATGTAAACGAAAGGATATCGCAGTAATCTAAGCGGTTCAAAAAATCCCTCTATTAATTCATTTCAGGTTCTAAAGCTTTCTCTATGTAAAAAACATTAAACCCATCTGCCGATCTTTCATAGCCAACTTTGGCTCCAATTTTTTCAGCGATCTGCTTACATAATCCCAAACCAAGGCCTGTACCTTTTTCCTTTTGAGTTCCCATCGAGCTTTTCACAGTAAAGTCAAAAAGCTGAGTTTGAACTTCAGCAGGAATCTCTTTACCTGGATTTTTTACCCTCCATCCAAAGGACCTCCCATCAAATTGAAATTCCAAGTAAATAGTGGCACCTTCAGGAGAGAACTTCACCGCGTTATCAAGGTAGTTTCTCAAAATAATCTTCACTTCATCCTTTTGGACAGGTAGGGTCAAATCAACTGTATCGATGACTTTTTCCACTTTCTGATGCTTTCTTCCTGCTTGCACTTCCATCATCTCCTGTGTCTCAGCAGTAAATTGAAAGATATTAACCTCAACTGGATCTGAGGAATACTCGCCCATCTCATTGACTACCCAACCAAGTGTGTTGGTCAAGACATGAGTGAGATGCACACTTTGCTTTTTAAGTTTGGTCAAAATTTGATCAAGTTCCTCTTTGGTGATCAATTCCAAATCGACTAACTCTAGTGTGGTAGCAAGAGATGCGACGGGATTTTTCAAATCGTGAGAAAGGAGAGCAATGAGTTGATTTTTCTTCTCATTCAGGGATTGTAGGTCGCGAAGGTTTTTATCATTAGCCTCCTTTAGCTTGATGAGGGCATGATTTTGCTTTTGGTAATTGATGACTACAATCCGGACACCTATAAAAATGAAAATGGAGGTGATAAAAATGGTAAGTGAATTATCTAAAAATAAATCCTCGACGGAGGCATAGTTTTTTTCTACGACGATCTTACCGATAGACTCTAGGTAAAATACGACCAAATACAAGCCTATACTACATGCAAACCAAATCAGGTTTAATGGCTTCTTGAAAAATATGGCTACTGCTACAATAAAAACATAAAGGTTGAAAATGGTCGGCCCTCTGAATCCATCATTGTGCAAGTAATTCATGATCGTAAAACCAAGAATCAAAGCCAGCATGATATTCATAGCCAACAGATACCTGTCATACTTAATGATTAAAATAAAGGAAGCGATAAAAAGCAGGATGTAAGCTATTCGGATTTTCAACAAGCCAGGACTCAAACCCATCAGGTGGTCAGCAATTCCAAAAAAGGTCATGGAGAAAAAAGTAAGTCCAACGAAAATCAGGGCAATTCGCTTTTGCAATTGCTCTAAATTCCCAGGATCATCTTGACTTTTAAACGGGTTTTTCACCTTCCGAATGAATTACTTTTTTAGGGATGTAAACAAAGCTTGAATAGATGACTTTCTAAAGGGTCCATTTTATAGTTACCCCAAGTACAGATAACTTTTTTAATGGACAAAGAAGTTGATTTTAATCGAATTTCTGAAGGTAAAACCTAAATCGACTATCTCATTTTTAATCTAATCTACCAACTGACGAAATAACGGGATACAATCAAATTTTGGAATCGAGTTTTAGATTTTTTTCAAGGTAAAAGGTGTTAAAACCATCGGCTGAGTATTCATATCCTACTTCAAAACCGATTCGGGAAGCTATTCTCTTGCATAATCCCAACCCAAGACCTGTTCCTTTCTCTTTCTGAGTTCCAAGAGAACTTTTTACACTGAAATCAAAAAGGTGACTTTCTTTTTCTTTTGGAATTCTAGCTCCGCTGTTTTTCACGTTCCAACGGCAAGATCCTTCGGAGCCTTGAAATTCAAGAATAATACTAGACCCAGGGGATGAAAACTTGATTGCATTGTCCAAGTAGTTTCTGAGAATAATTTTGATCTCTTTTTCTTCCAAAGTCAAGATCAATTCTTCGGAAGGGGCCATTTTTTCTATTCGTTGATTTTTCAGTTGAGCTTGGTTCTCCATTAATTCCCCAATCTCCCTGGTAAGCCTTCTGATGTCGACCGGGCGGGCTTCAATTTCTTGCTCGCCCATTTCAGTAAGTACCCAGCTGAGGGTATTGCTCAGTACATGACTAAGGTTAACACTTTGCTTTTTGAGTCGCTTTATAATTCTTTCAAAATCTTCCTGTGAAATCATTTCCAAATCCATCATCTCCAGGGTAGTCGCCAAGGAAGCGACGGGACTTTTCAAATCATGCGATAAAAGGGCAATCAATTGATTCTTCTTTTCATTGATCTGCTTGAGTTCCTTCAGGTTTTTTTCATTTTCTCCTTGAAGCCTTATCAGATCAGAGTTTTGTTTTTGATAGTTATGGATTACAAATCGCACGCCTACAAATACAAAAAGAGAGGTCATGAAAATAGTCAGACTGTTGTCAAAAAAGAGCTGATTGAGGTTCTCATAGTTTTTATCGACGGATATATATCCTGAGATATCCATGTAAAAAAGAATAAAATACAATGCAACACTGGATATATGCCAAATCAAATCATAGGGTCTCTTGAAAAATAAACCCGAAACCATGAAGAACAGATAAAAATTATAGATCGTGGGCCCTTGGTAGCCGTCACTGAAAAAGAAATTGATCAGCAAAAATGCCAGTACAAGAAACATCATCAAGTTAGTAGACAAAAAATGAAGCTTGTACTTGAAAAACAAAATAGCGCTACCCGAGAATAGCGCAATGAAAATCAATCTGATCTTCAAAAACTCTAGATTAACTCCCATTAAAGCATCCACAATACCGAAGAAAAACAGCGAAAAAAAGGTAAGACCAATAAAGATTATGGTAATCTTCATCTGAAGATCCTTCAGATTGGCCGGCTTTTTCTTTATTTCTTCAAGGACGCGCATTATTCACACAAAGAGAGTTTTGAAGATAGGTAATTATTGAGGATGATCGGCGAATCAATTTCTCAACTTAGCTGAACTGTTTAAAAATGTGTATAAACAGCTGCTTATGTGAGAAAAAGATTGAATTCTAAAAAAGAAGACCTTGATTTTTAGGATGCAGGGGCTGTATTTTAAGCCAAGTTGAAAACTGAAAATTTAAAAAAAGACTTGTCGGAGTTGGACAATTTATCCAACTCCGACAAGCTGATAGAAGTAGTTATACTCTGGTAAGTTTGATCGGATACGACTTCCCGGCATTCCACTGGCAGACATAGATATTTTCATCCTGATCAATGCAGACATCGTGGCAATGCTTGAATACAGGTTCTTTTTGAACCATAAGCTGGAGTTCTCCATTTCGATATTCTGGCGCTGTACCTCCCGGATTAGATACCACTTTATTAGACTTATCCAGAATGTTCACAAAACCAGAGTTAT
>CALRRX020000246.1:0-5636 GCA_943370675.1 Reyranella massiliensis 521
GATTGATGGGTTTCGACAGATCATTCAAGGTCAGCCACCTGAGGTTTTTTCCTTGGACATATTCCTTTAGGATTTCCTCGTACTCTGCACCTGCGATTACCAGATCAGCCTTGGTGTCTTCGATCACGTAGGTCAATGACGGCAGGGGATAGGTGATGCAAAGCGGCACTGCAATGCCACCTGCTTTCCAAATGCCCCACTGCACGGCCGTATAGTCCAAACCCGGTGAAACCATAAATGCCACACGAGCTTGATTTAGGTCAGTTTTTCCCTCTAAAAGGTGGGCAGCGACCTGATCACTTTGAAGCGTAAGTTGTTGATAACTATGTGCACCGAGTGAGTCGATGATGGCTGTTTTGGAGGGGTTTAAATGGGCTTGGTGAAATAGGCGAAGCATGAAATCGTAATTTTGGGGAAGTTAAAAAAACGTTGCGGATTCAGACTTTCCGAAAATAAAAAAGCCTGAAGGAATCAGGCTTTTAGGAGGTTTGGCTTACTTTTTTTTGACTGGCTTTTTCCAAGAAAATTCAGTTCCTGAATCGATATCAAAAACTAAGTAGAGTTTTTCAGGCTTTTTGAATTGGTGATTGGATTCATACAGACAATCGATGCTGTAGTCATTCACCACGGTATGTTCTTCCCAATTGCCTTCGTAAAGTGCATAGTTGATGACTCGTAGCTCATGACTACCCTTGGGAACATCCACAGTAAATCCACCTGTTTTGCTCTGAAGGGTTTCTGGAGAGACTCCCACTTCATTTCCGTCGATAAAAACGGCTGTACGGGTTTGATGATCGTACCCTTCTTCGATACCGATAAATTTCACGTTTACGGTAAGCTTGGTGCTTTGTGCAAAAGTCAGGCTGATGGAAAAGACCAAAATAGCCGCTAAAAGGAGTTTTTTCATTTGATAAATTAGCTAGTGTGTGGATTAAAATTGACTTGCTAAATGTATCAAATAAGGAAAATGGATTTTAAGCTTTGGCATACGGAGAAATCCGTATTCTTGCTCTCTAAGGCAGAATTTCGAGTCCAATTGATCAGAAAAGAAAAAGACAGCTTTCAAGCTGTCTTGGTTGATTAATTCTTCGCGATATTTTTAGCAGCTGCCTGATCGGCAAAAATTGTGGCATTTTTAGGGTTTACCTTGCCAGCCGGTATGCTAGGATCTTGCTGAAGGAGTCGCTGAAGCATTTCAGCTTTTTCCTCTCCCGTCACTAGCCAAAGGACTTCTTTTGCCCGATTTATCAAAGGATAAGTCATGGTCATTCGCATTCTGCCTTGATAGGGTTGGGCAGTCATGGCAATATCCGCATCTGTCACCTCGCAAACTGAATCACCTGGAATCAGAGAAGCGGTGTGGCCATCGGAACCCATCCCCAAGTGGATCAGATCCAATTCTCCATTTTCAGTCAAGTTTCGAATGGCTTCTTCGTAGACTTTGGTTTCCACCTCCAGGTTTTCAGAAATCACATGCATGGGAAACACATTGATTCGGGTCATGATACCCGAACCTTCGATGGATTTGAACAATTGGGTCAGGTTTCGCTCCTCATTTCCATCGGGGGCTACTCGCTCATCTACTTGAAAGAGAAACACTTTTTCCCATCTCAATTTAGCTTTTGCCAAGATCTTGAGCATCTGCCAAGGTGTTTTGCCACCACTGATAGCCATCGTGAAACTGCCTTTGGTCAGGATGGCAGTTCGCATTCGTTCTTCAATAAACTGAGCTGCTTTTTCAGCTACTTCATCCGAGTTGTTAAAAATTTCCAGTGTCATCTTATTTTTTGATTACCTGTGGGTTATTCCATCCTCCAGGAGGTACAATTAATTCATCGACTTGCTCAGGACCCCAATTTCCAGGTTCGTATTCAAACACCGGATAGTCAGACTTGAGATAGTCGTCCACGATTTTCCAGGCCTCTTCTACATAGTCTTGCCGTGCAAAATGGGTCGGATCTCCAGCCATGGCATCGGTAAGTACGCGTTCGTAGGCGTCTTTTTCATTTGGAAAAGGGGTAGGATTTCCCTGTATTTCAGAAAGTACGGAAGACATATCTTCTCCCTGTGCCATAATCAGCATGCCAAAGGCTACTGTCACATCGGGGCTGATTCGGAATCGGATGTGATTCGGCTGAGAGGCGATTGAGGAATAAGCTGTAGATAAGTGCTTGAACTTGACGATGATTTCAGTGCAGGTGACAGGTAAGTATTTTCCAGCACGAATATAAAATGGTACCCCTTCCCATCTTGGCGAGTCGATATGCAGTCTCATGGCCGCAAAAGTCTCCGTCTTGGAGTTGGGCTGAACTGCTTTTTCCCCTAAATACCCTTTGTATTGGCCTTTGACCACGTCCTGAGCTTTCAGGGGAGCGATGGCTTTGAGCACCTTTACTTTTTCATCACGGATGGATTCACTGTCCAGCGCCTTTGGTGGTTCCATGGTCAGGTTGCACAAGATCTGGAATAGGTGATTTTGAATCACATCGCGAATAGCACCCGTGACATCGTAAAATGCTCCTCGGCTCTGAATACCAAAATCCTCAGCCATGGTGATTTGCATGGATTCGATGTGGTCTTTGTTCCAAACTGGCTCTAGTAGAGAGTTGACAAATCGGAAAAAGACGATGTTGTTTACCGGCCGCTTGCCTAAGTAGTGGTCGATTCGGTAGATCGCGCTTTCCGAAAACTTGGACAGAAGCACCTTATTCAATGCGCTTGCTGATTCAAAATCCGTCCCGAAAGGCTTTTCCACGATTACTCTGGCACCTTTTGCGCAGCCAGATAGCTCCAGTTGTTCGACGATTTTTGGGAAAAGGACAGGAGGGATGGCTAAATAGTGCGTTGGGTTTTTAGCATCTCCAAGGGCTTCCCGAATTCGGATAAAGGTTTGTGTGTCGGTATAGTCTCCACCTACAAATCCGAGTAGGTTATAGAATCTTTCGAAAGATTCCTCATCGTATTGACCGTATTTCTGTACGCTTTCTTTGGCTCTTTCTCTGAGCTTTTCTAGGTCATAATCTCCTCGGGCAACGCCAATGATAGGGGAGTCTAAATTCCCTCTTTTGACCATCAAGTGAAGAGCGGGGAATATTTTTTTATAAGCCAGATCGCCGGTTGCACCGTAAAATACCAGCGCGTCTGATTTTACTTGGGCCATAAATAGCTAGTGATATTGCTTTGAGGTAAAGGGAAAATGGCGAGGAAAAGGTTCCTCAAGGTTTTTTTGAAGGCTTTCAAACCTTAAATGAGCGCTCCCAAAGACGGAAGCCACCAGTGAATGCATTCTTATTAGAACCCAAACGACAGTCGGCAGGGATTTCTTCCAGCAGTTTGGAATTGCCTCCCCCGAGCACAATTTGATCAGGCTGAAAGCAGTGTCTGAAATGATCGATGGTCATGTAAACCATTTCCATCCACTTTTTCTTGCCTAGTTTTTTCAGGGCTGCGTTGCCCACGTGAGTTTCAAAAGTTCCCATTTTAAAAGGAAGATGTCCTCCTTCGAGTGGTAGGAGTAGATCTTCAAAAACCATAGCTGTACCAAGTCCGGTACCAAAACCCATGAATAAAAGTTTACCGCCTTCATAGCTTCCGAGGGCCTGCATGACCGCGTCATTGATGATTTTCACCGGGCAACCGAAGGCTTTTTCAAAATCAAATCCTTTCCAGCCTCCGCCCATGTTTACGGGGTCGGCTTCGATTTTACCGTGCTTGACCACTCCTGGAAATCCGATGGAGATCACCTCATACTTCCAGCTTTTGGCGGCTTCTTTGACCAGAGGTACCAGCTCTTCAGGTCTAAAATCGTTGCCTGAAGGGATTTTGATCCGTTCGGGCTGACCGGTGGCTAGTATTTTGATATTGGATCCTCCTATGTCAATGACCAGTACATTCATTCTTTTGAGTCAGGTTTGATTTTGACGGGTGAGATAGCCCGTAGCAGATTTAGGTTTCAAAGATTAAAGATAGCATATACTGATTGGAGATGCAGAATTAAATTTTGAATCTAGGATTCTAAATCACTTTAACCGAATTAAAAATCAATGGTTTAGGCTTGGAAAAATAATGATCCTTTTGAGCTGTGTAAAAAAAAGGCGAGTGATGAACTCGCCTTTTCAAAGATATCGATTTACATCGATGCTGTTTTGAGGTTAAAATTGGGGTGAAGTACCCTGGTTTTGGTGGTGACCGAGGTACCTGCTACTTCAGGTTCGTTATAGATTAGACCTCCGTCAATGGCCTTGTAGCCAATCAATTCGACCAATCTTCTTACCCGTAGTTTTTGAGGGATAGCCTCACCGTAGACAGTGGTGTCGTGCAGTCTGCGGAAAATCCCTGTTTTTGGATAATCCACGCCAAAGTTGTTGAAAGCTTTGAAAAGATGGGCTTTGGGAGCAGCAGATCGGATCAATACTGTGTTTGGGAGTTGGGTGATATCCGTTTGGGTGCAATCGATGATGATTTTATCATTTGTCTCTGATTTACTGAGCACTTTGAGGATTTCGGCGAGGGAAGAATTTTCAGCACAAATCAAGAGAATTTCTGATTGAATGATAGCCGACTCGTAGGGGCAGATGCGGTGATTGAGACGGTTTAAGAGCTTCCATTCCGGAGCTTCGGTGTCGAAGTCCGAACTGACACCAAATACGACCTCAAGACCAGCTTCGAGGTATTTCTTACCAAGCGTATTGGAAAGCGAAGTGCCTCCCAGAAATCCAATTTTCATTCGCGTTCAATTAAGTGAAACTGATAAAATAAAGCCGAAAAAACTTCGGTTGTTTTTTAGTAAACGATTGAAAACTAGAAGAAAAGAAAATTAAATCAAAATAAAATTTTGAAAAAAAATTAAAAACAATATATTATTCATTTTTCAAGGCAGGAAGTCCAAAAATCTGGTGATCAAATGATTTAGGAGATTTTTAACGCATTGAGAATGAAGTGGGAAAGTTATTTCCCGATACAAAACTTACTAAAAATATTAGCTAGCAAATCATCCGTAGTCACTTGTCCAGTGATCTCTCCAAGGTAGTGTAGGGAGCGGCGAATGTCCATGGCGAGAAAGTCGTTGGTGACTAGGTTGTCCAAACCGGTGAGGACGTCGAGTAAGGACTCACGGGTTTTGGTGAGGCTGTCGTAGTGGCGCACGTTGGTCACGATGGTGTTTCCGGTGCGGAATTTATCTAGGTTGACCAGCTCGAGAACACGGGCTTTGAGGCCTTCGAGGTTTTCTTTTTGTCCGGCGGAGATAAAAATAGTATCTGGATGCTGAGCCTTTAACTCAGTGATAATATTTTCCTTAGCCTTATCGGTCTTGTTTGCTACTTTCAGGAAGGGCACACCTAGATTTTCCAGTTTGTTGATGTCCCGATTGATCTCCACGAGGTCGGTGTCGCTCAGGTCAAAGAGGTAGAGAATCAGGGAAGCGGTTTTCATTTTCTCCTGAGTTCGGCTCACGCCAATTGCCTCGATGGTATCGCTGGTTTCTCGCAATCCGGCAGTATCGATGAATCGGAAGATCACGCCGCCGATGCTGATTTCATCTTCGATAAAGTCTCGCGTGGTCCCGGCGATATCGGAGACGATCGCTTTTTCCTCGTTGAGTAGTGCGTTGAGCAAGGTTGATTTTCCAGCGTTTG
>CALRRX020000247.1:0-5635 GCA_943370675.1 Reyranella massiliensis 521
GCACGCATCACAGACTCCTCTTTTCCATTAACCATGATCTTCAAATCTCCAAACAAAAAGGCAGGGTGAAGTCCTACATTTAAGGTAAATCGCTTGTCTTTGATCACCTTATACCGGCCCCAAAACACAAAGGCCCAAGGCTTTCCATCCATTCCAAACCGAAGCATCGGATCAAAAGACAAACGCTCCCCTCCAATACTCAAATCAAAGAATACGGCAGGTCGTCCGAGGGTAAAAGAGGGAATCAGAGAAATTCCATTGTTGGTAGCGGTGATGGTGCCACTGAAATGATGACTAGGCTTAGCGTCTTGTGCGAAAGACGCTGTAAAAAAAGCAAAGCTTATCAGGATCAAATAGCTGCTTCTCAAGAATGTTTTTCTTGACCATCCTATCAAAAGAATGGCCGAGTTAAGTTTGAAAATAGATTTCATAGGTAGGTTGGGGATAAACAGCTGCAAAAGTGAGAAAAGAATCCCTCCGAAACCTGATTATTTTCAAAGTAAAACTTACGTTTTTCAAACAAATGTAAATAAGCGGATCAGCTTCACAGGGACAGTTGGGATTCTACCCAAGAATAAAAAAGCACTTAAATAAAATGGGGGTACCAGAAATCGGGAGAAAAATTTTTCAACTAAAAATCCTCCATTCGTATTTCAGTGATTATTTTGCCCAAATGAAAAATAAGCTAGCCTCTATCCTCACTTTTATCGGGATCTTTTTGACAGGCATACTGCATGGTCAAGTCCAAATAGTCGCCGAACAAGACCAAGAGCGTAATCTGACTCTTTTTTCCTTCAATGACTCAAAAATCCCCTACACGGTCCAAATCCATTTTGTGAAATTGGAAAACCTGGAATCACTTCAAGGCGATCTCCTCTACAAGTTGGCAAAGCCCGGGAAGAGCACCTTGGTCAAGCTCCAATCGATCTATGGAAATGTCCAAACCGGATTCAGATACAACACCAAACTCTACAAAGGAGATATTCAGCCAAGTATTCCATTTGATTCTCCTTACCTGATTCCGGTAGAAAAAGGTACTTCTGTCAGCATGAAACCACTTTTAGCCAATCAAAACCTGCCCGAGGATCGGCGCTATACCGGTGTAGGATTCTTTTTTGATCAGGCAGCCAACATCTGTGCCCCCAGAAAAGGGATTGTTTCCGAGATCAAGATGGACGTCACAAAAGCATCTGAGGGTTTGGCTGACTTTTCATACGAAAACTATGTAGAAATCTATCATCAAGACGGTTCCTTCACCCGATTATCCGGCCTGAAAGTCAACTCAGCAAAGGTCGCTGTCGGTGACACCGTCATTCCAGGACAAGTATTAGCCGAATCAGCACCTCAAGCAAATTCACCCCAACATCATGTAAAAATGATCCAAAGCCGTTGGGAAATGGAAGTTCAAGGGGTGACTTGGGTGAATTTTCCAGTTTCCATTTTATCAGAAAGTCAAAAAATGCAAACTGATAAGTCGGCAGAAAAGCTACTATCCACCCATCCTGAGGAATTGATCGCCAAAGAATTAGACAAAAAGGAACTGAAGAAGTATCTGGGGAAGTGAGACTTGGAGTTGAAACACCTGAGTACACCTAACTCAAATCCTTTCCATCTGAAGCCTTAGAATTCCTCAGAATAAAGCTGGATAGAAAAGGGGGTCTTTTTTCGTTTTGAAGTTTCAAAACAACAATTTAGGTTCGGAATTGTAGTTTTCAAACCACAATTCGAAACTAAAACTGAATTAGATCACTCATTTCTCCTTCTACTCTTTCTAACCTACTATGAGCCACCTTTTACTTTTTTCCCATCTGGAAAGTTTCATTCCTCTTAAGGCAGATGAAAAAGAGTTGATCGAGGAAAAGTTTGAATCGATCCTAGTCAAACGAAAACAAAAGCTTTTGAAAGCAGGAGAGGTCAGCAAAGATTACTTTTTTGTGGTATCGGGCTGCTTTCGGTTGTTTGGCGTAGATGACAAGGGCTTTGAACACAACATTCAGTTTGCCGCAGAAAACGACTGGATTGCCGATCTCGGGAGTTTTTATAGCCAAAAAACAAGTCAATTGAACATTGAAGCCTTGGAACTCTCCGAAGTCCTAAGAATTCAACAGCAGAATTTGTATGAGCTTTTCGAAACTTATCCTAAGCTCAATCGCATCTTCAAAGTGATGATTGAGCATAAGTACATCGAGCTTCAAAATCGGGTACTTCAAAATTTCAGTTCAACTGCTGAGGAACGGTATTTGGCCTTTTTGGAACAATATCCTCATCTCAAAAATCGCTTACCCAATACCCAAATCGCTTCTTACTTGGGAATCACTCCCGAATTTTTAAGCAAAATCCGCAAAGAACTTCGGGACAGCTGATCGAATTTCTTAACCTAGATTAAGAGTAGTACCTTGTTTTATTGCTCACCTTTGTGTCAACAATTCAAAACAAACAGCACCATGAAAACGCTACTTCCCATCTTTTCGCTTTTCCTTATAACCTCTTTCGCACAAGCCCAATCTCCCATTGAAAACATGATCAAAGACTGGGAACGCGCCAAAATTTACACCAAGGAATACCTCGATGCCATGCCTGCCGAAGGCTATGCCCTAAAACCAACTCCTGAAATGCGCTCTTTTGCCCAACAGATGCTTCACCTGACAGATGGCAACTATGGATTTGCAAGTGCAGCTACAGGAGTTGCCAGTCCAGTAGGAATGGGTGAGTCCGAAAAAGCCACAGATCAGTCCAAGGAACATGTAACCAAGCTTGTGATGGCAGGCTATGACTTTGTGATCAACAGCATTAAAACCATGACTCCAGCACAACTCGCTGAGGCTACCAAGCTATTTGGGCGCTTTGAAATGAGCAAAGGAAAAGCCCTCGAAAAATGTTTTGAGCACCAGACTCACCACAGAGGTCAGACCACCGTTTACATCCGATTGGCCGGCGCCACTCCTCCACAGGAGAAATTGTTCTAATCCCTTCACCAAAAGAACTTTTCCGAAATTTGAAACTTTGGAAAAGTTCTCCCTTCCTTTTGGCTTTCCACCTCAAAGCCATTCTTCCCAAATCCTATTGAACTGCTCCTCCATTTGACCAAAAATCACTTGGGTGGAGCTCCTTTGCCCTTACGAACATGAAAAAGCAAATCCTAAGTCTAGCCTTGGCCTTGTCCGCCCTGTTCTCGACTGCCCAAACCCTCAAACTCAAAAATCAAGAGTTTGAATTGCATAATGTCACCGGAGAGATCGTCACCTTCCAAGGAAAAAAAGCCTTGAAGATTGAACGTGATCTGAATGCCATTCCATTTGACTCCACCCGAATAGAAGCAACAGTTGATGAACCTCATTATGCCCGACTGCTGGGTTTGGAAGACTTCGAAAACGGAACTATCGAAGTGAAAGTGTACAGTCAGCTGCAAAACCCGGCTCCATACTCAGGAATAGCAGGATTTATTGGTTTATTCTTTAGAATCCAGCCTGATGACGCTGCTTTTGAAAGCATTTATCTGAGACCTAAAGTGGGGAGATCAGACAATCAACTCCGCCGAAATCACGCGGTGCAATATTTCTCCTATCCAGATTACAAGTTTGACACCTTACGAAAGATCGCTCCTCATCGCTACGAGGGATCAGCACCCGTAGCCCTGAATGAGTGGATCACCATGCGGATCGAGGTAAATGGAGAATCCGCGGAGCTATTTATCAACAACATGAAGTATTCCTCCTTCATTGTGGATAAACTGCTCGGCTCTTCCAAAAAGGGTTTTGTAGGACTCTACGTGGACATCGGAACGATCGGATATTTCAGAGATTTAAAGGTGACCAAACGAGCCTTACAAGTGAAAAAGGCTGGAGAAAAGGAGATGGATATTTAAGCAATCCAAAAACCATCCGCTTAGAAAAGGTGAATAGTAACTTTGCCTTGCCTTTATTTTGGGAGAATCGATCTAGGTTCTCCCCTAGTTTTTTTTAATTACTACCCCGTTTGATTTCTATAATCTTTGGTTTGATTTGGGTAATTTTTTACAGAATTGGTGCTTGAATTTTGTAACCTAATCCTTTTACCTCCCCTTCCATGGAAACACGCAAACTCGGCAATAACGGACTCAAGGTCTCCGCTTTAGGGCTTGGCTGCATGGGCATGAGCTTTGGCTATGGGCCTGCGGCAGATAAAAACGAAATGATTGCATTGATCCGAAAGGCAGTAGAGATGGGCGTGAACTTCTTCGATACGGCCGAAGTCTATGGGCCTTATGTAAATGAAGAACTGCTTGGAGAGGCTTTAGCTCCATTTAAAAATCAAGTGGTGACCGCTACCAAATTCGGTTTTGCTCCGGATGCTTCCGGCAAGTGGACTCAGCTGAATAGCCGACCGAAACACATTGTAGAAGCGGTGGAAGATTCACTGAAGCGGCTCAATGTCGAATCCATCGACTTGCTGTATCAGCACCGGGTGGATCCAAATGTACCCATTGAGGAAGTGGCAGGTACAGTCAAAGAATTGATTCAAGAAGGAAAAGTCAAGCACTTCGGCCTCTCGGAGGCTGGGGTAAAGACCATCCGACGAGCTCATTCTGTGCAACCTGTCACCGCTTTGCAAAGCGAATATTCCCTGTGGTGGAGAGAACCTGAAGTTGAGATCCTTCCCACTCTTGAAGAACTGGGAATTGGCTTTGTACCCTTTAGTCCACTGGGAAAGGGCTTTTTAACCGGGAAAATCGACGGATCAACTGCCTTTGCCGCCGGGGATTTCCGAAATGTCGTTCCAAGATTTGCCGAAGAATCACGGAAAGCGAATTTGGGATTGGTACACCAATTGGAGATTTTGGCCGATGCCCACCAAGCCACTCCTGCTCAAATCGCTTTAGCCTGGCTCTTAGCCCAAAAACCCTGGATCGTACCGATTCCAGGCACGACTAAATTGCATCGACTGGAGGAAAACCTGCAAAGCACTACACTTAAGCTGAGTTCTGATGACTTGATCACCATCGAACAAGCATTGACTAACATTAAACTGGTGGGAGAACGCTACCCGGAAGCTTCTCAAAAAATGATTGATCGGTGAATCAAATGAAGAATAAGGTTTAAAAAATCCTCCTCAAGTCTCGCCACGGTTAACGTCCCTACAACCAGGTAGAACTCAAGAAAAATGAACTACTAATTCACCGACTCCCTATATTCCTTGGGCGACATCCCTACTTGCTGTTTGAACATCCGGGTGAAGTGCTGGGGGTATTTGAAGCCCAATCCATAAGCAATCTCGCTCAGGGATAGCTTCGGGTCATGGATTCGTTCTTTGGCCACATCGATCAGCTTGAGCTGAATGTATTCCAAGGCGGTTTTTCCCGTCTCTTTTTTCACCAAATCCCCAAAATAATGAGGGGAAAGATGGAGTTCACCGGCACAATAGGTCACCGATGGCAAACCCACTTCCTGTGGTTTTTCGGAGGAAAAATACGCATTCAGCAAGCGTTCAAATCGCTCCAAAATACCCTGATTGACTAAGTCTCGAGTGATAAACTGACGGTCATAGAAGCGAAGGCAGTAATTGAGAAGTAATTCGATATTATCCGCCAAAAGCATCTTGCTGTGCTTGTCCACGGCATGTTCGAGTTCGTATTGAATCTTGGAAAATGAGTCTAACA
>CALRRX020000248.1:0-5633 GCA_943370675.1 Reyranella massiliensis 521
AAGGCATTGGAAAAAATCTACAAGAAGTCCGGCATGAAGATCATGACCTCCTCTGAGGTAACCGGTGTAGACACCAAAGGCGAAGGCTGCAAAGTGACGGTTAAAACTGCAAAAGGCGAAGAAATCCTCGAGTGCGACGTGGTTCTTTCTGCCGCAGGTGTGGTTTCTAACCTAGAAAATATCGGTTTGGAAGATGTCGGAATCCTAGTGGACAAAGGCAAAATCCAAGTCAACGAATACTATCAAACCAACATGCCAGGCTACTATGCGATCGGTGACGTGGTTCCTGGACCGGCATTGGCGCACGTGGCTTCTGCTGAGGGCATCATCTGCGTGGAGAAAATTGCGGGACATCATCCAGAGGCATTGGATTACGGAAACATCCCAGGCTGTACCTATTGCTCTCCAGAAATCGCCTCTGTAGGTATGACCGAAGCAAAAGCAAAAGCTGCCGGATACGAAGTGCGAATCGGGAAATTCCCATTCTCAGCTTCTGGAAAAGCATCTGCGGCAGGAGCAAAAGACGGTTTTGTGAAATTGGTATTCGAAAAGAAATACGGAGAACTCCTTGGCGCACACATGATCGGTGCCAACGTGACCGAAATGATCGCTGAGATCGTGGCTATCCGCAAACTGGAAACTACCGGTCACGAATTGATCAAGACTGTTCACCCTCACCCAACCATGTCCGAAGCCATCATGGAAGCTGCAGCAGCTGCGTATGACGAGGTGATACACTTGTAAGAATTCCCCATTAAAATAAAATCAGACACCGAGTCCAAACATTTGGCTCGGTGTTTTACTTTTAAAATGGCAACACTACAACCAACCGACTTTTGCAGGAAGAAGAAATCATAGCGGGACTCAGGGCCCGAGACCGCAAAACCACAGAGTATTTATACGAAAAGTACTCTCGGGCACTTTTCGCAGTCATCAGCCGAATTATCTCGGATCAGGATATTGCGGAAGAAGTTTTCCACGATGCATTTATCAAGATCACACGGAAAATCGACTCCTACGAAGAATCGAAAGGTCGCCTGTACACTTGGATGGCCAACATTTGCCGTAATTCAGCGATCGATAAGCTCCGCTCAAAAGAAATTTCCCAAACCACTAAGACCAATACCATCGATGACTTCGTATTTGGTCTCGAGAGTCAATCGGGGACTATGGAACAGGTAGAGGGGATAGGTGTGAAAGAGTTGATGAATCAGCTCAACGAGGATCAGCGATTCATTATTGAGTATATTTATTTCCAAGGCTATACCCATTCGGAGCTCTCGGAGGAGTTTGACATTCCGCTCGGCACCGTCAAATCACGAGTCAGGGCAGCATTGCAAGTATTAAAAAAGAACATAGAACGAATCTAGCGTGAACATCCAAGAATATATCGAATCAGGCAAACTGGAACTCTTCCTATTGGGGGAGTTGACCGAGCGTGAGCGAGAGGAAGTGATCGCTATGGCCAAAGCATATCCAGAAATTCAGCAAGAACTGGATGCCTTGGAACAGTCCATGTTTGCCTTTGATGAGCTGACCGGTAAGGCTCCCTCAGCTCAAGTCAAAGAAAAAATCTTTGCTTCCTTAGAGGAAGATTTCCAGAAAGAAGAAGCTCCGAAAGTGACTTCTGCACCAAGCCCTGCACCTGTAGAAACCAAAGTGGTGAAAATCAGCCCTTGGAAGCCATTTGCAGTGGCAGCATCCTTGGTGGCAGTTTTGGCAAGTGCGGCGGCGATCTATTTCGCCAGCAAATTCTACGAAACAGATCAGAAATTCACTGCACTGCTCCAAGATCAGCAGGTGATGGCGGACAATCTGAACCAAGTCAAACTCGAATACGAGAAAACCGACTCCCGATTGGATCGATTGGTGGCTGGTGATTTCAGAAGAGTGGAAATGAAAGGAGAAACCCTTCCAATGCAGAAAGACGCCAAAGTGGATGTATTCTGGGATCAAAGAGCGCAGGAAGTCTTCGTGGCCGTCAACAACCTGAATTCACTTTCTGCTGAGTTCGACTACCAGCTTTGGGCCATTGGTAAAGATGGACCCATAGGAATCGGTCTAGTCAACGCTGGGGAGAGATTTACTCTACAACAAATGCAAGCCGTGGCTGAAGCTGGTGCTTTTGCAATCACGATTGAGCCAAAAGGCGGTTCGAAAGCGCCGACTCTGGAAAAACTGGTGGTGTTGGGAGAAGTCGCATAACTAGTAGAAATTCGAAAAATCCTAGCCTGCTTTTCAAAGAGCAGGCTTTTTTCATTGGTTTTGGTGAACTTACCCTCTCAGAAAGCACTTTCATCATCCTATGGAACTCCAACTCTCCACCCCTGCCCTGCTTTTTTCCGCCATCACTTTGCTGATGCTTGCCTTTACTAATCGGTTTTTGGCTATAGCCACCTTAATTAGAGGCTTGCACAAAAACTACCTCAAGGATCCTGATCAGGAAATCATTGTGGATCAGATTCACAACCTACGCCGCCGACTGACGCTCATCAAAAACATGCAGCTTTTCGGAGTTTTCAGCTTTTTACTCTGCGTGATTTGTATGTATTTGCTGTTCCAAGGCTACACTTCCGCTGCCAATTGGGTCTTTGTGATCAGCATGCTTTCCTTGCTGATTTCCTTGGGAATATCTCTTGTAGAAATACAGATTTCCACCAAAGCGCTTAATCTGGAGCTCTCCGATATGGAAGAGATCTTCGAAAAGCGGAAAAGCAGCCTAGACATTTTCTTCAAAAAAGACGACAAGTAATCACCATGCTGATTGATTTAAGAAGTGACACCGTGACCCGGCCAACTCCGGGAATGAAAGAAGCTATGTTTGCAGCTCCTGTGGGCGATGATGTGTTTGGAGAAGATCCGACCGTCAATGCACTGGAAGAGAAAATTGCGAAGCTGTTTGGAATGGAAGCGGGACTTTTCTGTCCATCCGGCACCATGACCAATCAGATTGCGATCAGATTGCATACAGGACCGCAGCGGGAGGTGATCTGTCATCAGTATTCGCACATCTACCTCTATGAAGGAGGGGGCATCATGGCCAATTCCTTGGCTTCGGTCAAACTTTTAACTGGAGATCTGGGGAAAATCAACGCAGGCCAAGTGGCTGAATCCATCAATCCAGACGATGTGCATGCGCCGGAGACGACTTTGGTTTCTCTGGAAAACACGATGAACAAAGGAGGAGGAAGCATCTACACCATCGATGAAATCAAACCGATCCATGCCCTTTGCAAGGAAAAAGGCATCAAGCTTCACCTCGATGGTGCGAGATTATTTAATGCCTTGGTAGAGACTGGAGAAAGCCCAGCGGATTGGGGAGCGCATTTTGATACCATATCCATTTGCCTGAGCAAAGGTCTGGGTTGCCCGATCGGATCAGTGCTTCTAGGATCCAAAGTCGATATCAAGCGGGCAAGAAAAGTCCGAAAAGTATTCGGAGGCGGTATGCGTCAGGCGGGATTCCTAGCGGCCGCTGGAGTTTACGCCTTGGACAATCATGTGAATCGACTGAAAGAAGATCATGCCCGCGCCAGAGCTTTGGGAGAAATGCTCAGCAAGCTCCCCGTGGTTTCAGAGATTTTCCCCGTAGCCACCAATATTGTGATTGCTAGGCTGGAAGGAACAACTCCTGAGGAATTTATGAAAAAGCTCGCCGAGCAAAACATCAAGTCAGTCAAATTCGGAAAGGACTTGGTTCGCTTTGTGACCCACCTGGATTTTGGAGACGAGCACTTGGAGGAGTTTGGGAGGAGATTAGGGGAAATTTGAGGTTTGATATTTGAAATTACCTCCTTAACTTGATCAAAAGCTAAACCTATGATTACCAAAGAGAAAGCAATCGAAACAATTAAATCTCTTCCAGAAGAATTCTCAATTGAAGAATTGATGGATCGCTTAATTCTTCTCAATAAAATCGAAACAGGAATCAGACAAACTGAACGAGGGGAAACTTATACCTCTGATCAAGCCAAAAGAATGATAAAGGAAGATTGGATTTAACTTTGATATGTAATGCTTTTGCAAAAGACTAAGGACCTTAAAAGTCCTTTTTTTTGTAATGTACCAGATTGTTCCCGCAGATTTACGCAGAAAAAGACGCAGATTCACACAGATTTAGAAATGCGTTGTTATCATCAGGCACACATAGATCTTGGCAAATTCTGAAAGCTAATAATCAAGAATAGAATCCAAAATTCAATGTGTAAATGCCTTGACACTAGCTACTTGATACTTTCTCTTCTCTTGCCTCTAATCTCTCGCTTCTACAAATGAATCCCACTCCCCTAGCCGAACGCATGCGTCCCACCCGACTGGAAGATCTGATCGGACAGGAGCATTTGTCTGCACCTTCTTCCTTTCTCTACAAGGCCATCAAGTCGGGAAATGTACCATCCCTGATTCTTTGGGGACCTCCTGGGGTGGGAAAAACCACCATTGCCAATATCATTGCAAACGAGATTAAGGCACCTTTTTACAACCTGAGCGCGATCAATTCGGGGGTAAAAGACATCCGCGAGGTGATCGATAAGGCCAAGTTTCAGATGGGTGTAGTCCTTTTTATCGACGAGATTCACCGCTTCAACAAATCCCAGCAAGATGCGCTTTTGGGAGCGGTGGAAAAAGGAATCATTCGGCTGATTGGCGCGACGACTGAGAATCCTTCCTTCGAAGTCAATTCGGCTTTACTTTCCCGCTGTCAGGTATTCACCCTTAATCCCCTGGGAAGAACCGAAATGGAAGCCATGATGAAACAGGCTTTGGAAAAAGACCTGGACTTGAAAAAGATCCAAGTGGAGTTGAAAGAAACCGATGCTCTACTTCGCATTTCCGGAGGAGATGGTCGCAAACTCCTCAACCTACTGGAGATCGTCATCGATGGGATCAATGAAAATCCCTGCGTGATCACAGATGAAAAAGTGATGCAAATCGCCCAACAAAAGGTTGCGCTATACGACAAATCCGGCGAACAGCATTACGACATCATTTCGGCATTCATCAAATCGATCCGTGGTTCAGATCCGAATGCAGCCGTGTATTGGTTGGCGAGGATGATCGAGGGAGGCGAAGATGTGAAGTTTATTGCCAGAAGGCTGGTGATCTTGGCTTCGGAAGATATCGGAAATGCCAATCCGAACGCCTTGCTTTTAGCCACCAACTGCTTTGAAGCAGTGAAAATCATCGGCTATCCTGAAGCCCGGATTATCCTTTCTCAATGTGTGACCTATCTGGCCAGCTCTCCCAAAAGCAACGCCTCCTACTTGGCTATCAACCAAGCCCAGGCTTTGGTCAAAGAAACCGGTAATCTCTCCGTACCTCTTCACCTCAGAAATGCCCCAACCAAACTGATGAAGGATCTGAACTATGGAAAGGCCTACAAGTATTCCCATGACTTTCCTGGCAATTTTGTGGAGCAAGAGTTTTTACCGGATGAAATCAAAAACACAAAACTCTACGAACCGGGAGAAAATGCTCGTGAGGCTGAGTTGAGAAAGTACCTTTCCAGCAAGTGGAAAGGGAAGTATGGGTATTGAAATGTTGGCGGTGATAAACCTCAAACCTGCTTAGGATTTGATCAATTCTTGTTTGTTATGAAGTAAAAGTTCAGAAAGTCCTTCCCTAACATCAGGATC
>CALRRX020000249.1:0-5631 GCA_943370675.1 Reyranella massiliensis 521
CTGAAGGAAAAGCTGATCAAAAAGCTGGATCCTGAAAAATACCTCGTGGCCATGGCCATGCGCTACCAAAACCCAAGCATCGAAAAAGGCTTGAAGGAATTGATGGATGCAAAAGTGAAAAAGATCATCGTGCTTCCCCTTTTCCCTCAGTACGCCTCTGCGACCAACGGGTCAGTAATGGACCGGGTCATGGAAATAGCACGTACCTGGCAGATTATCCCTGAGATCACCTTCATAAGCAATTACGTCGATCACCCGCTTTTTCTGGAGGCATGGGCCGAACTCGGACGCGAAGCAATGCAAAAGCATGAGTATGATAAGTACCTATTTTCCTACCATGGCTTGCCAGAAAGGCAAATCCGAAAAGGCAGTGTGGAAGGCTACTGCCAACTCGGCGCTTGCTGCAACAAATACGGATTGAAAAATCAGTTTTGCTACCGAGCGCAGTGCTTTCAGACGACCAGATTAGTAGCTGAAAAACTCGGCCTTCCGGAAGATAAAGTGGTCACCTGCTTTCAATCTCGACTGGGAAAAGATCCTTGGATCAAGCCTTACACCGAGGATATGATCAAGGATTTGGCAAAAGAAGGCGTGAAAAAAGTACTGGTCTTCTCTCCGGCATTCGTCGCAGACTGTCTGGAAACCACCGTGGAAGTGGGCGAGGAATATAAAGAGCAGTTTGAAGAACTCGGTGGCGAGCACTGGGACTTAGTGCCAAGCTTGAATTCCAATGATACCTGGGTCGACTGTGTGAAGGATTTGGTGGAATCTAGATCGTGATAATTCTAAAGTGTGAGATACGAGGTACGAAATACGGGATAACTTAGAACTTCTATTTTTTTTCAAAATTTCATCATCCTTAAGTTTCAAATTTGAGATTCGGGTCAAAGTCTTAAGAAAAGCTCGTAATTCGTATTTCGTAACTCGTATTTTAATTCACTTGCATAAGCGTCAATCCCCTGGACAACCCCTTCTCATCCTCGGAATCATCCTGATCTCGATCAATCTGAGGACGTCGATCGCTTCGGTAGGCCCTTTGATTCCTTTTATCCGAGAGGACTTGGGGATTTCCAATGGATTGGCGGGTTTTCTGACTACGCTAAGCTTAATCACGTTTGCCATCTTTTCACTTTTTGCTCCAAGTTTGGGCAAAAAACTGGGCCATGGAAAAGCCATTTTCTTGGGAATTTTGCTGCTTTCTGTAGGCGTAGTGATTCGGGTACTGGGAGGCATCGAGCTGTTGTATTTCGGGACAGCCCTTACTGGAATCGGCATTGTCACGGCCAACGTCTTGATGATTCCTTTTTTCAAAGCACGGATTCCCGAACAAATTGGACTGATGACGGCCCTACTTTCTACAGGGATGTCGCTGTTTGCAGCCATCGCTTCCGGAGTGAGTGTTCCTTTGGCAGTGGATTTAGGCCTTGGCTGGAGAGGTTCTTTGGTGTCTTGGGTGGCACTGATGCTCCTAGCACTCCTCGTTTGGATTCCGCAATTGAGGCCCCAAACTACCCCGCAATCTGGAACAGTCAAGCAAGCAAAAAATGTCTGGAAATCCCGATTGGCTTGGCAAGTCACTCTTTTTATGGGAGCGCAGTCGGTGATGTATTTCACCATGATCACCTGGCTTCCTGACATGCTGATAGCCCGCGGCATGAGTCCGGTCAATGCCGGAATTGCCCTTTCTTACATGCAGTTGATTTCCCTCATCGGAACCTTCTTTGCTCCTAGTCTTCTAATGCGACTGAAGCAACAATCCGGCGTGGTGCTTATTGTTGGGATCGGATATTTGGTGGGTTATGGGGCACTTTTTCTCACCAATGAGCTTGTCACTTTTGCCGCACTCACGATCATCGGAATAGGAAGTGGGGCGAGTTTGAGTATTGCCTACACCTTGATTTCCATGCGGACGGCTGAGGATCTCACCACAGCCAAACTCTCTGGAATGGTGCAGTCGGCTGGGTATGTGCTAGCCGCTTTGGGTCCATTGGTGTTTGGTATTTCCTTGGACTTGTTTGACAATTGGAATATCCTGATCTGGTTTTTACTTGCGATGACCATTCAGTTCATTGCATTTGGCTGGCCTGCCGGAAGGGATAAAAAAATCTAGAATCGGATTCCTTTACTTTTTCTGCCTTCCTCTCCGAATAATGGGGTAATTTTGCATCCATCATGCAAGATCTATTTCACTCCCTAGGCATCTCCGACAATCTGCTCAACTATGTGCTGATGCCGCTTTTGATCTTTGTGGCTCGCATCGGAGACGTATCGATCAATACCCTCCGCATCATGTTTATGATGAATGGGAAAAAGAACATTGTGCCCATATTGGGATTTTTTGAAGCCATGATTTGGCTAATGGCGATCGGGCAGATCTTTCAAAATGTCAACAATCCACTTTCCTACATTGCTTATGCAGGCGGTTTTGCTACGGGCACCTATGTCGGGATGACTTTGGATGAAAAACTTGCCCTCGGCAGGGTGCTCGTACGCGTCATCACTCCACATCCATTGCCTTTGCTGTTGGAGTTTATGAAGGAGAAAAACTACCGATTTACTAATGTGGGGGCAGAAGGAAGGTATGGAAAAGTAAACCTGCTCTTCACCGTGATGAAGCGGGATCAGCTTCAGGAGTTTATTTCCAAAGTGAAAGAGATCGATGAAAAAGCCTTCTACACCATCGAAAGCGTGAAGCGGGTTTCTGAGGAAGAACTCAACGTGATGGAAGACAAGTCTCGATTCAGATCCAAGTTTTTTAGCCGGGCACGTACCTGATGGGAAACTCTTGGTTTCAGTTTCAGCAGTTCCGAATCCATCAAGACCGCTGCGCGATGAAAATAAGCACAGACGCAGTGCTTCTTGGAGCTTTGGCTGAGGCTAATTCTCCCCAACACATTTTGGATATCGGTACGGGGACGGGTGTGGTTTCCTTGATGCTGGCGCAAAGATTCCCCGAAGCCTTGATCACAGCAGTTGAAATTGATTCGGATGCTTCTGAACAAGCTGCTGAAAATTTTAAGGAAAGCCCTTTTTCAAACCGACTTCAGGTAAAAAATGTCCGATTTCAGGATTTCGCTGAGGATCAACCTTTTGATCTGATCGTGAGTAATCCACCCTACTTTCCCGATCATCTCAAGTCCCAGGATTACAAACGGAACCAAGCCTTGCACACCGATGCTTTGTCATTTGAAGAATTACTTCAAAAAGCAGCCAAACTCCTAAAAGAAGACGGACAACTCTGGGTTATCTTACCTCCAAGACAGATGAGCGATTTTTCTGACTTAGGACGTGGATTTAGTCTTCGACCAATAAAGAGAATGCAAGTAAAAGACACTGCTTCCAAGCCGGTAATCCGAGAAATTGTAGGCTTTTCATTTGGTAGGGACACGGCAGATTCAGAAGAAATCCATTTAAAAAATGGCGACGGGAGTTTTTCTGATGCCTATTCTTCCTTGATTTCCGGATTTTTATTGGGTTTTTGAAATTGCAGGCCTAATTATCTACTAATTTTCCTTATTTAGCTATCTGAAAAAGCTACTTGTAGCTGATTCTAAGCCTATTTTTAAAAATTAAACCACTATCGTACTACATGCAAAAACTACTGGCATCCTGCATTTTTTTCATGCTCCTTGCCTTTGGGTCATGTACCCAAGAAAATGACACCCCGATCTTGGTTTCCACCGAAGAACTGCTCTTTGTCGGGGGAGATAAGGTTCGAATTTCCGGTCGATTATTGACCAACCAAGAAGTACTGGCTACCGATCACGGCTTTTTATTTTCCACAGAATCGTCTTTCGCCGGTGCACAAACGCTGTCTTTGGGTGAAAAAAACGGTCCGGGTCGCTTCATCGGAGAATCCACTGGTTTTAAAATCGGTCAAACCTACTTTGCCAAGGCATTTGCCGAAGTCAATGGTCAGCGAATCGAAGGCGAAGTGGTAGAACTCAAGACGCTGACTCCTTCGGTCACGAGTTTTTCCCCAAGCTATGCCTCTGCTGGGAATCAAATGGTGATCCAAGGGAAAAATTTCCCTCAAGGAACCAAGGTCTTTTTTGGAGCCCAAGAAGCCCAGGTGATCCAAAATTTATTCGAGTCAAAACTCACCATTCGGATTCCCGCAGCAGCAGGACAAGTGGTCGTTCCAGTGAAGTTGGTCATTCAGGACAAGGAAATTGTCTTGCCCCAGCCCTTTGAATATCAAGCGGGAAAATTCACCAAAATATCTGAGTTCCCAGGCCAGGCAAGAATCTATGACAATGCATTTTTTACCAGCTCTACCGGATTCCATGTCGGATTGGGAAGGCTGAGACTATCCGATTCCTATCGGGTTTTTCAACGATTTGATCCAATGAGCGGGACTTGGACTGAGGTAAATTTCCCAGGAAATCCAAGACGATTTGCTTTTGCCTCCTCGACTTACCTAGGAGGTGGTGCTTTGGAAGTAGATCGGGACGTGTTTCAGTTTGACCGCAGTTTTTATAAGATCAACGGAAGCTCTTTTGAGCGCCTGGCCGATCTGCCATTCAACACCCGAGAGGCTATGGCAGTGGAATCGAACGGGAATCTTTTCCTTTTTGGAGGTCGAGATGGAGCAGGAAGTGTGGTCAGAGAATATGACGAAGCCAGCAAGGCCTGGATTCAAAAAAGACCTGCACCATTTGACATGAGCGGAACTACCGCTTCATTTAAGTATGGATCAAGGATTTTCGTCCTAGCAGTCTCAGGCCAAGTGTGGGAATACCTCCCTAGTCAAGACGCTTGGCAGGCGAGAGCGACCTACCCGGGAAGTACAGGCCAAGGATTCCCCTTTGCTCAGGTGATCGGCAAAAAAGCCTATTTAGGATTATACAGACGTACTCAGGAAATCTGGGAGCTTGATCTGGAAACAGGTCAGTGGAAATCCAAAAATCAAATCATCGGCCTTCCGCAAAGCATCAATGTGGGCCATTTCCAATACAACGGAGCAATCTACGTCTTGAGATCGGCAGAGGAATCCACCAATGGGGTGATTCCGATGGAGCTCTACAAATTCGAACCTGATGCGATCTAAGCCTTATTTTATGAAGAACTTACTCCTATTTACCTTTTTACTTTTGGGGTGCTTCTCTGCTTTGGCACAGACCGATGCCATCAAGCGTGAAGTCGTAGGCCGGGATATCGGTCAGCTCAAAGGAATTAGAATCTCCGGTCGGATTATCGATGAGATCACCGGACAAGCCATGGTAGGCGCTACGGTGAGAATACCGGAACTGGACTTAACTCGGATCACAGACAACAACGGAAGCTTTGAACTGGTAGTAGACCGTGCAGAATACACGCTGGAGTTTCGCTATGTGGGCTATGAGACCAAAATCTACCCGATCACCGCAGTAGGTGACGGAAGGCTCTCGATCCGGATGCTACAAGAAGACTTTACCCTAGACGATGTGGTGATCTACGGAAGTGATCCTGAGAAAAATATCCGATCTACCAACATGGGCGCAGTAACACTGAGCGTCAATACCATGCGGGAAATGCCTCCGTTCTTGGGAGAAGTGGACATTGTACGATCTTTGGCTACCCTACCAGGAGTTAGTCAAGTCGGCGAAGCTTCCTCAGGATTGAATGTCCGCGGCGGCGGTGTCGACCAAA
>CALRRX020000250.1:0-5625 GCA_943370675.1 Reyranella massiliensis 521
CCTAATGGATAACCACTACATGGAGCCTAAGCCTGTTCATGCAGCGGCAGAAATGAACGCAGCTGGCTATCATGAAAACTGGATTTGCTACCGCTCACATGACTACAGTGCCAAAGAATTGACCGTGTTCCCTGGCCAAACTGTCGTGATTAAAGATGCAGCAGCTTACGGGATGATCATGATGCAAGGCTATGGCAAAATGGGCGTGTGGGATATCGAGACGCCTGCTTTGATCAGATTTGGCCAATTGACTCATGACGAATACTTTGTCTCAGAGGACGCTGCTAAAGCTGGTGTGAAAATCACCAACCTGTCCAAAACCGATCCAATTGTAATGCTGAAGCACTTCGGACCTAGAAATCCGGATTTGAAAATTTCTTAGTCAACAGTCCACGGTCGACAGTCAACCGTTTTGCGGTGGTCCGTGGACGGTTGACCGTTGACGAAATAAATACTCAATAACTTATAACCCAATAACTCCTAAACCATGAACAATTTTCCCAAACTCCACAATGCCACTTGGCCTGGCTTAGTAGGAAAAGGACCGGATTCTGAGCCGGTAATTCCTTTTGATACCCTCCTTTCCATGACAGCCGCTGCTGAAGTCAACGGTGTCAAATTTGATGGAATCGATGTGGGTCTTTTGGAACCCCATTTCAACTTGGATGATCCGGATGAGCCAAAAAGACTAGCGGATAAAGTGGCCAAACACAATCTTAAAGTAGGTTCACTCGTGGCGCCTATCTGGGCTGGTTCAGCCATGGGTACCGCAGATCAGCGCAAGACTTTTGTCGAGATGGTTCGCAAGTCTTGTGAATTTGGTCAAAAACTGAAAGAACTTGGTGTACGGGATTACGGAATCGTCCGAATTGATTCAGCTGCCGGTGTTTCAGACTGGGCAAAAGATCCATTGGCGAATTCCAAGCTAATTGCTCAGACCTTTCAGGAAGCGGCTGATGTGGCTGCAGGATTTGGGGAAAGACTGGCTGCTGAGGGAGAAATCTGCTGGGGTGGCATGCACAGCTGGAAGCACATGGTCGAGCTGTTAGAAATGACAGATCGGAAAAACGTAGGCTTCCAAGCAGACATGTCTCACACCTTCCTCTATACGATGGGATACAATGCTCCTGAGCATCGAATCCTGCCTGTAGACGCTGATCTGAAGGATCGCGAAGTGATCAAAGCTGCTTTAAAAACCGTTACAGACGCACTTCGTCCTTGGACCATCGACTTCCACGTAGCACAAAATGACGGTTCCGTGTTTGGCTCGGGTTCGCATGACAAGACCGGCCGTCACTGTCAAGCTACCGATCCAAATGGATTGCTGGATATCGCTCACGACGCAGGCTACTGGTTGAGAGATGGACATGGAAATCTGACCAAGGCAATGACTCACATTTGCTGGGATGGCTGTATGTTTCCAAATGCCGTAATGGGAAATCAGCAGACTTGGAATGATATTCTAGCTGCGATGGTCAAGGTGCGTGAAGCGCATGGCTTTTGAAATACGAAGTTCGATTTACGAAATACGAGGTTTAAGATAGTATTGAAGTCAATTTTGGAAATTGATGTAGTAGAAGCGTAAACCTTTCTACTTTACCACTTTCCAACCTTGAAACCCTAATTTCCAATCTTTCAATTTTCCAATCTTTAATTCATTAAATCATGAGTAATAAAAAACAAATCCGAGTAGGTCTGATCGGCACAGGGCTTATGGGACGAATCCATACCAATGGCTATAAGCGTCTGGCTGACTTTTTCCCTGAATACGAATACGTTCCGGTCCTTCAAGCCTGCTGCTCCAGAAGAGAGCCCAATGCCAAAGCCTTTATGGAGCGTTGGGGCTATGCCTCCTATGAGACGGACTGGAGAAAAATCATCGAGCGAGACGACATCGATGCGGTGGACATCTGTACGCCAAATGATACCCATGCTGAAATCGCGATTGCGGCAGCAAAAGCAGGAAAAATGATCCTCTGCGAAAAGCCATTGGCTAGAACCGTAGCAGAAGCCGAAGGCATGCTAAAGGCAGTCGAAGAAGCTGGAGTGAAAAACACCGTTTGGTACAATTACAGAAGGATTCCTGCCGTGACTTTGGCTAAAAACATTGTGTCCTCTGGCAAATTGGGTAAGATTTTCCACTATAGAGCCAACTTCCTTCAGGACTGGACGATCAATCCGGACCTTCCACAAGGTGGGGATGGAACCTGGAGATTGGATGTAGAATCAGCTGGTTCAGGCGTAACAGGCGACTTGCTTGCACACTGCGTAGACACGGCGATGTGGATCAATGGAGGCATCAAGGATGTATCTGCCGTGACAGAGACCTTTATTAAGGAGCGCGTTCACCAAGGTACTGGCCAAAAGCAGGCCGTTGGAATTGACGATGCCTGTATTTTCCATTGCCATTTTGACAACGGATCATTGGGTCTTTTTGAAGCCACTCGCTATGCTCGTGGACACAAGGCGCTTTATACTTTAGAGATCAATGGCGAGCATGCGTCCATTCGTTGGGATTTACATGACATGAACCGTCTGGAATACTTCGATCACAGTGACGAAGGCAAAGTGAGAGGCTGGAGATCCATTCACATCACCGACGGTGATCATCCCTACATGCACCGTTGGTGGATTCCTGGAACTTCGATTGGTTACGAGCATTCCTTTATCCATCAAGTGGCGGACTTCTTCTATAGCCTTCAGTCTGGAGAACCATGCCATCCGACCTTCCGAGATGCTTTTGAAACACAGAAAGTATGCGAAGCTGTGCTGGATTCAGCCCGTGACCGTGCTTGGAAAGACACAGGTGTGGAGTGGGTAGAGAAAGTTTGAAAAGCTGAAATCTAAAAATATGAAAGCTGAAAGGGCCCAAATCGGAAGGTTTGAGCCCTTTCTATTTTAATTAGGTTTGTGAATCTAAGTGCCTTGAATCCCAGCAAGCTTTCTCCTAATTTGACCTTGTCCAAAAAATTAAAACCATGAATAAACTCTATTGCTTGTTTATTGTCGTGTCAGGGATGCTGTTCTCTTGTCAATCACAAACTCAAACCGAAGAAGTCCAGACCGACTCTTTGGAAGTTGCTTTGGAAGAAGGTGTGCGCATGATCCCAATCCAGACTCCCAAAGGTGAATTCAAGGTGTTTACCAAACGGGTAGGGGATAATCCAACCATGAAAGTCCTGTTGCTACATGGTGGGCCAGGCATGACTCATGAGCAATACGCGAACTTCAAAGAGTACTTCCCTCAGGAAGGAATTGAGTTCATCTGGTATGACCAGTTGGGTTCGGCGCATTCCGATCAACCTGAAGATTCTACCCTTTGGACCATTGATCGGTTTGTGGATGAAGTCGAGCAGGTGCGAGCCGCTTTGGGATTGAACAAGGATAATTTTTACCTGCTAGGTCAGTCTTGGGGAGGAATGTTGGGAATGGAGTATGCCTTAAAGCATCAGGACAAACTCAAAGGTCTGATCATTTGCAACATGATGTCCAGCCTTGATGAGTATGAGAAATATGCCAAGGAAGTCCTCGGACCTCAGATGCCAAAGGAGGTTTTTGCTGAAGTAATGGAGATTGAACGAAAGGGCGATTTCGAAAATCCCCGTTACATGGAGTTGCTAGGTGAACACCATTACCCTCAGCATGTCCTTCGCAGACCGCCGAATGAATGGCCGGAAGAAATTAACCGTATGATGTCTCAGGTCAACCCAAATGTGTATGTCTTTATGCAGGGCTACAGCGAGTTTGGAATTACTCCGGGTGCGAGCCTGAAAGGTTGGGATATCAAAAACCAGTTGAAAAAGATCACCGTCCCTACTTTGGTTGTAGGAGCTACTCATGATACCATGGATCCGAAGCACATGGAATGGATGTCCAAAGAGGTGGCAAATGGACGGTTTTTACTTTGCCCCAATGGCAGCCACTTGAGCCAATACGATGATCCGGAGCACTTTTTTCCGGGCGTGATCCAGTTTATCAAAGACGTGGATTCGGGTAGTTTTTAAAGATCGTTTCCACTAATAATAATCAACCCTCCAAGGATTCCGAACCCTTGGAGGGTTTGTTTTTACATTTATTCGTTTGAAAAAGTGTTGAGTTTTACATTTTTTCATTTAAAAAGTGTGTTTAACTACATTTTTTCAAACGAATCTTGGAATCTCAATTCGCTAAATCCTAAAGAAAATCCCCTTTCTATTGAGAAAATAGCACAAGCCCCACATCGCCGCTAAAGCTCCAAGGGAAGCGAGCAGGAACAATCCATGTTCCCCAATCCCCATCCAGCCGAAGACTCCGCCGCTGAAAATTCCGATCGTTTTATTCATCCATCGGCCCAGCATTTCTGCAAAAAGGTAGATGAAAATCGAATTCATCCCCACGATCAAAAAGGGGAAGATTCCTTTTCTCCGATTTTTTACATCCACCCACCAATAGAAAAAGGCTAGGGCAATCAAAGCCCATCCGCCCGAAGCAAACACAAAAGAAATCGTACTGATTCGCTTGATAATCGGGGTAATTCCAGCCAAATCCAACCCGTATCCAATCACCAATCCGGCAACTCCAGCTAAGGCAATGGTTTTGATTTTTTCCGAAGTAGGTTTTGCCGAGAGCAGTAGATTCCCACAGATTGCACCCCAGATCGTGTGTGCCGCTGTAGGGATTGCGTTAATGGCGACCCAACCTCCGTTATTGATTTTCCCCATCAGGAGTTGATCCGTATAGTTGCCAAAGTTGGTGCCGTGCTCGAAGGGGACTTCCGGATTGTAGGTCCGATAGAGGATTTCAGTGAGAGCCAAAAGTCCCAGTGAAACACCCAATTGTACTTTCCATCCTTTAGTCAACAGGAAGTAAGTTGCCAAAACAGTAAAGGATAGCTGGGTCAGGACATTCCAAAGCTCAAAAACCATCTTGCCAGAATACACACAGTGGAGGCCTGTTCCAAATAGAAATAGGATCAGGCACCGCTTCAAAATATGCAGGGTGACTTTGCTACGATCTTCTGATAAGGCCAATCTTTTGTTTAAAGAAAAAGGCATCGCAACACCTACGATAAACATGAAAAAGGGCTGGATCAAATCCCAAAATCGAAGCCCATTCCACTCGTGATGCGTGAATTGAAGAAAAATAGGATGAAGGCTATGCCCCTCCGGAAAAAGCTCCAGTAAGGCATCATAGACCAAGGCAGCCTCGGCTACCAACAAAAACATGGTCAATCCGCGATACACATCCAGCGAAACCAATCGCTGGGTTGGGTTGGGTGAAAGTGCAGTCATAGTGAGGTTAGTGGGTTGATTTGAAGATAAAAAATGCTTCGTTAACCTCGGCTAAATTGTGATAAACGGAAGGGTAAACTTAGCTTTTTCAAAAGAATATTCTGAAAAGGTAACTAAGTACAGCCAGAGTTATACTAATTGATACACTGCCACAAAATGCGCACTTGTACCAGCTAACACAAACAAATGCCAAATGGCATGATAATAAAGTTTTTCACTTTTTACATAGAAATACACCCCAATTGTATAGCTCATCCCACCGATTCCTATCCAAATAAGTGTATCCCACGAGATTTTTTCAATCAAATCGTGAATAAAAAGGACCGCCAACCAACCCATGGTTAAGTAAATGATG
>CALRRX020000251.1:0-5614 GCA_943370675.1 Reyranella massiliensis 521
GGTTCCATGCATGATGTCTTGGCCTTCGCTTTCATTGGATATGAATTTAAACGCATAAGGACCGATCAGAATACCTGCTAAGAGATAACCCAATACAGAACTCATTCCCAGTTTTTTAGCAAGCGATACGCAAATGATCGCTGCAACTATATAGACGATGGCTTGTGCAAAAAAACTTTCCATGGTTTAGCCCTTTTGGATGTAGGGAAAATCGATCGATTCCGAATCTCGAAGAGTCAAAATCAGATCCCGATAGACCTCTGCCTTTCCTGCGATTTCATCAACCCCCATTCGGTGCGTTCCTCCAACATGAAAATGAGGCATGTATCTCATCAGGCACAAATAGGCAGTTGCTTCAAAGGGTCTCAGGAATTCCTCCATAGTGTATCGGTTTTTCCCTTCTTCAGCATACACTTCTTTTGACCCACCCGAAGTCACCACATTCATCACGTATTTATTTTTCAGGAAAACTCCTCCCGGGCCATAAGCCCAACCAAACTCGAGCACCAAATCAATCCACTGCTTAAGCAGCGGAGGACAGGAATACCAGTAAATGGGATGATGCCAAATGATCACCTCGTTTTCAAACAACACTTCTTGCTCAGCCTGTATGTCTATATTAAAGTCAGGATAAAGCTCATAGAGATCTCTGACATGAACATTTTCTAGGTTTTTGATCGACTGAATGAGCGCAAAATTGACATCCGATTGTTCGAATTTGGGATGAGCAAAGAGTATAAGGACTTTTCTCATGAAGATTAATCAAAGAAATGAATTGGGTGTCTTTGTATAAAACAAATTAGAAAATCGAAGTACAATTCCTTCTACCGATGAATGAAAAAAGCCCAGATTGGCAAAAAAAAAGCCTTGATTCTTAATCAAGGCTTTTGATTCTCCTAGTTTTCTGTATTTGGTTTTTTCAAAACCAAATAGAAGCAATAGAGCGTCACTCCAAGAATCAACCCTTGAGTGATGACGGAAAGGATTAAGGCAGAGGTGTTCATAGGGTTGATTTTTTTCGATTGAGTGAAGAGTACCAAACGATACCTGTGATGAATAAGAAAAGAACGGCAAGCTGAGTTCTTGCCAGCCCTGAGTACCACATTTTGGATTCCAAAAAGGCTTTTTGACTTGGATCTGCAGCTACTTGGGCCTGAAGATCTGCAAAAGTCAGTTTGGAGATCAAGGAACTGTTATCCAAAGTCCATCCTTCGCCATTGAAAATTCCGGAAATGGCTGCATTCCAATCGTTGCCTTGAGGGGTGACAAATGCTGCTACCAATACCAAGAACAACAGTACCGGGGTCACATATTTCATGATCCACTTGTAGGCACTCGGGATACGAATATCCGCTCCTCGGTTGAGTTCTTCCCAGCCTCGGTTCATACCGAAAATCCAGGTGAAGAGGAGGGTTTCTAGGAATGCAAAAATCACCAAACTGACTGTTCCTGCCCAGTAATCGTATTCGTCAAAGTAGCCATATTGGAAAAACAAGACAGTCGGTAAACCCATTGCCAAAGACACCAAACCAAAGGAAACGGCTCCTTTGACTTTGCCCCATCCGAATTCATCTTTCATGAATCCCATCCAAGGCGTACCCATCGCTAGTGAAGAGGTAATGCCTGCAAAGAATAGCAGTCCAAACCAGCATACTCCTGCAAATGCACCGATCATTGGGCCCCATTGCTGAAAGAGATAAGGCATGGTCTGAAATGCCATTCCAAAACCAGCATTTTCCAAGACCCAGTCCAATCCCAAAAATCCTGCAGCAATCGGAATTACAATCGCGCCACCTAGAAGCACTTCTACCAGTTCATTGGTAAATCCTGCAGTCACGGAATTGAGTGCGATGTCTTCATTTTCTTTGAGGTAGGAAGCATAGCATTGGATAGAACCCATACCTACTGAAAGCGTGAAAAAGATCTGCCCCGCAGCAGCGAGCCAGACTTTAGGATCAGCAAGTGAGCTATATTGAGGAGTCCAAAGGAAATTGATCCCATCCCAAGCATTGGCATCCGGAAAGGCCTCGGAGGCAAAATCACTTCCCATGGTCCAGCCTCTCAAAGCCAAAATGACTCCAAAAAGAATCAGCATTGGCATTCCGATTTTTGCCACTTTCTCAATTCCACCCAACCCCGTCGACAAGATGTAGACGTTGACAGCCAATACCCCTATATAGACTAAAACTGGAAAAAGAGGTATACCAAAATCAGCTCCCTGAAATAGGACATACTGATCGAAAAACTGACTGATTTCTTCTTTGCCCAAGCCTGAAAATGTCCCAATTACGCTATGAATCACATACATGAATGTCCACGATTCGATGTAGGTGTAATAGGCCATCACGGCAATATTGGTGAATATTCCAAAGACCCCAATGTATTTCCAGTACCATTTTTGGCTCATGGAATCCAAAATATAGGGGGTACTATGGTTGCCCAGCTTCCCTCCAAAACGTCCGATGCTCCACTCTGTAAATAGGAGTGGAATACCCAGCAAGAGGAAGCAAATGAGGTAGGGCAAAATAAAAGCACCTCCGCCATTTTGTACTGCCTGAACAGGAAACCTAAGGAAGTTGCCAAGGCCAACGGCATTGCCTGCCATTGCCAGGATGAGCCCTGTCCTTGATCCCCACGATTCTTTTTTCATAGATAAAATTGGTTATTGTATTGGTAAATAAAGGGACGGACAATTTCTTGTCCATCCCTTACTTTGATTAAAGATATTTTTGAATGAGTTGAGCCCACTTTTCAGCTAGCAAGGTTTCTCCAGCCATATCCGAAAACAGCTCCGAATCATAAAATTCGAGGTAAGTGTTCTTCTTGCCTGAAGAATGTGTGAATTCCAATCCCACTTTATCGATTAGAGTTCTTTTGGCTTCTTCTGTTCCTGCCTCCCTTATTTTCTTGGTGACAGTCACTTTTTTAACATCAGAAAGTGGAATCGAACAGGATACTTCGATTTCTCCCAAGAAGGCATAAAGAAGAATTTTTTTGGAAGGATCGAGTCCAATCGCATATTGATTTCTCCAGGTTTCTAGTTCGGTGGCTTGAGCACCTTGAGATTGTCCTTCAGCTTTGATTTTTTGAAGTAGGAGCTTTTCCTTGGCTTTGTTTTTTTGGATATGATAAATAAAGGGTACTGTAAATGCGCTTAGAAGTACTAATGAAAGGATCAATATCACTGGATCAATTGAAAACATGATTTGTTAATGTTGAGGTGAGTAATAAATCTTGATTGGCTAGCTAGCCTTGAAAGAAAATCTCACCTACCAACTGTAGAAATATTGAATGAAAAATTGGCGAATATCTAGGAGTGACCTTGACTTTTGAAAAAATGAGGGAGAGATATGAGCTATCTCTGTGGTTAGAAAATCAGGAATCCATTCTGAATTGAGTTTGGCACTTAACCTCCAATCAATCTCAAAAGGAGGTGATTTGAACTCTCCCGATGAAGTTCGTAGATGCAAATCCGGACTAGACAGTTCTTTCAATACAGTCTTCCTGGAAGCATTCACTTCATGTAGATCGATTTTCGGAGGAAAGGAAAAAACGGCCATCATGCCTATCACCCAACAGAGAGTGATAAAGAAAGCAGAAAGCCGTTTTTTCATTTTTTTAGAAATTAATTGACCTCAAAAGTAGTCGAAAAGATTTCAAATAATCTAGCAGCAGATCATGGTTTTTTGATCTGGTGGATTTTGACTTGGTCTAATCCGCTGTTGACCTTCACTTTTTTCAAAGGTGAGTTAGGAAACAGGAGCGAAGTCATGACTAACTCTCCATCATTGACAAAGACTTCAATGGAAGAAGCGTCCAGAAATATTCGGAGTTCCTTGGCCTCCCAACTCATAGGGGCAGAGTGTAAGGCTGCGAAATCTTCATGAAAATCTGATTTTCCTGCCTTGCTTCGATCCACACTGACCAGCCCCATTTCTTTGGAAACGGTCACTTCTTCACCAATTTCATTGCTTAAAGTAATGGAGAAGGTTTCTGGGTTTTCAACCTCCGCAGTGATTTCCACTGCCTGTGAGGGAAGGTTTGTTTCTTCGTCCGATCCCTCGAATGTGGCAGACCTTAATGCAGTAAGCTCTTTAGCCGGAGCGGATTTGAGGAGGAGTGTGCCATCCACATCGAACAGACTCAATTCTCGAGGCAAGGTTATAGCTGATCTCCAGGTGGAAGTAGGAACAACCTGTGCATATAACCAATTGCTCATCCAACCAATAAATAAATTTCGGTTTTGCTCCTTTGGTAGATTGGCCCAAGTCACTCCGGCGTAATTGTCAGGACCGAAATCCAACCAACGGATCATGGTATCATCCGGGGTAAAAGTCCCATTTTCGAAGCTTCCGATGAAATACTGGGTAGCAGATCCTTTTTGAGGTCCGCCAGGATTGATGCTGACCAGAAGGACCCATTTTTGACTTCCATCAGGCGCAGTAAATGGAAGAAGATCGGGGCATTCCCACACTCCACCATGAGCACCGACTCCGATCCCAAATTCACTGAGAAGACTCCACTCTATTAGATTAGGTGATCCATAAAATTGGATACGGTCTTTCACGGCCAAGGTCATCACCCAGCTTTTTTGTCCATCTGGATTAGTGATTTGGGATACTTTTGGATCTCTGAAGTCTTTGATTCCTTGATTGGGAAGTACAGGATTTCCATCGTATTTGACCCAAGTTCGGCCTTTGTCGAGGGAATAGGCAATGGCTTGTTTTTGATAGTCGGTGGCTCCTGATTTTTCACCCGCCATGTCATGGTAGGTGTAAATGGCCACAAATGGGGGATTTTCTGAGGTGCCCAGTCCGCTTGTGTTTCCTTCATCATACACTGCGCTGCCAGAGAAAATGTATCCCAAACTATCCGGATAAATGGCAATCGGGAGCTCTTCCCAATTAATCAAATCCTTGGATACGGCATGACCCCAATGCATCGGTCCCCAAACGGTGCTGTCTGGATAATGCTGAAAAAAGAGATGGTATTCTCCATCAATGTAAATCAACCCGTTAGGATCATTCATCCAGCCTTTTGCTGGTGTGAAATGGTATTCTGGTCGAAACTGCTCCAAAGTGCTTGGTTCAAAAGTGACCTGCGGCTTAGAACAGGACCAAGCGAATAGGCAAAGCAAAAAGATTAAAAGAGGTGTTTTTATCATGGTCAACATTCATTTTTTCTCTTCAAATCTATTCTTTCTTCCTCAGTTGAGTTGAATTTAATCTACCAACAATGAAAATTTCTGTTTAAATATCTTCCAAGGATTTTAGCTTTGTGCTCAATTTATTCTTTTTCCTTTGGAACCAGTTGTACAGGCTTTGCTGATTTAGCGTCTCTCTAGATAGCTAGGTTTCAATTGATCTTTAAAATTTCATGAACTAATGAAAGGAATCATTTTAGCCGGAGGGTCCGGTACCAG
Organism: Reyranella massiliensis 521; assembly: GCA_943370675.1. Lineage (GTDB taxonomy): Bacteria > Bacteroidota > Bacteroidia > Cytophagales > Cyclobacteriaceae > Algoriphagus. The sequence goes on from CALRRX020000251.1 coordinate 5,423, forward strand.
ACTTTATCCGCTTACCATTGCAGTCAGCAAGCAGCTGATGCCCGTTTATGACAAGCCCATGATTTACTATCCATTGTCTGTATTGATGATGGCAGGAATCAAGGAAATTTTGATCATCACCACACCTGAAGATTCAGCGGCATTTCAGAAACTTTTGGGAGATGGATCTCAAGTGGGTTGTCGATTTGAATA
>CALRRX020000252.1:0-5607 GCA_943370675.1 Reyranella massiliensis 521
ATCCCCTAAGTGGAGCATCACTCATTGCAGGCATGTAGTAGTCACCATCGGGATCTCCCTCTTTGAGAAGTTGAAAGTCATTTTTAAAGACAACTTCCTGATTGGTAGCATGTGAATAGGGGAAAGGGTATGTACCCCAACTAGGATACGGTACGGAGCCGCTTTCACTGCCGCCCCAGCGGATATCGGCTCGTTGGGTATTGTGATAAAATATTGCGTTGGGTTGATACTCCTCAAAAATAGAAAGAACGTTCGGACCTCCTTTTTCAGGACCATGGGCTCCACCATCAAACCACACAATGGCCAGTTCTCCATACCTGGTGCATAATTCTTTGACCATTTGCTCACACATTTGATTGTAGTAGGCCTGTCTATTTTGGGCAAATTGTCCTTCTCCCTGAACCTTGAAATCATGAACTCCAAAAAATGAATTCCAACGAATTCCAATATATATGCCTGGCTCAATTCCATACTTCCGACAGGAGTTTACAAAGTCTCGGACAATATCCCCTTCCCCATTTCTCCAATCAACCGCTTTTACAGAATAGGGGTTAACTTGACTGGGATAGAGTGCGAAGCCTGTTTCATGGGTGGCAGTTAAAATAGCAATTTTAAATCCCGCATCTTTTATGGATTTTATCCATTGATCCGTGTCCAACTTGGTAGGATTGAAAATATTATAATCCGGAATTGGCGTAATCCTGTTTTTTGCCTGATCGTATGCTTTCCCATCAAAAACATGTAAATCGTAATGAAACACAGCGACCAGTTCTGCTTCTTGCCACTTGAGCTGAGTTGGGTTGGGTAAAGGAATCGATGGTTTCTCTTGTCCATAAAGACTTCCAATTCCTCCCCAAAACAATAAGGTAAGCCTTACCTTGAGGGCGAGTGTGGTAAAACGCTGAATTATACTACTCATAGTGACATCTTCATATTTGCATTAAACCCTTAAAATGGACTAAAATCCATCCATTTCATAAGCTTTTAATTCAATGGTAATCCATTTTTAAACTGCTTCTGGTGAGTAATTTTCTTTGAAAAAAAACTGTTTACCGAATTGCACACCAGGACATTGAATTTATTTGGGGTTTTTTGCAACCATCAAAAAATAAAAAAAACTCTGTAAATCAGATGTTTACAGAGTTTTGAATTGGATTGAAATCCATTTTTGTCGGGGTGACAGGATTTGAACCTGCGACCACACGCCCCCCAGACGTGTACGCTACCGGACTGCGCCACACCCCGAAAAGGATGTGCGAAAATAGGATTTTCCTGATTTTTTTCCAGACCTTACTTCACTTTTTGATTAAGTGTCAGTCATGATAATATTCTTCAATTGAAGGATAATTAGATAATCAGGGGTTTTTTGGCTTGAAGAAAATGGATTGAGTAGTCTGTGAGCAACATGCCTTACACAGTGCCACTGTAGGTTTGATTTGTTTTGCCTTGCGAAGCGCTTCAGTCCCGTTGTTAAATGGCCCGAGGTAATCCCTGTCCAAAGAGTCTGGTATATGTTCACATTCCTGGTCATGTACCTCAAACTCCCCATTGGAATTAGGTTTAGAGGAAAGGTAAAAGAATTTCATTTGGTTTTTTTGTTTGTTTCTAGAGAATTGAACCTCTCATTCTTTCAATACCCTGAGTTTTGGAGAGGATTCATTTTTAAAAGCTGGGTCGCCAAAAATAACATGCTGAAAAGTCTGATAACATACCCTATATAGGGTATTTTTTGCACCTTTTTGGTTGAAAAGCTTCCTGATTCCTCTTAATTCCAAATAGAATTTGGATGTGCTTTCTTTCGAGTCAATTCCAATTAAGTGCTTGATTAGTAATTCATATTCTTCTGCCTTTAACACTTTATATCATAGGAGGGTGATATACCTCTATCATATAATTTTTAAATAGTGATCTTATTTAAGTCTTAAATTATTTATGAGTCTATTACTTGGTTGAATTTTTGGTACCTCTTTATCAGGTAAGGCTTAATCAAATTTCTCATAAGAGGAATAGCTTTTTAGCCATTTCAAAATATTAAGTGGTCCCTTTATTTATAAGCCATTCGAATTACGGCTTGACTAGATCTTGATTTTTATTCAACTATTCTATTAAAGGTGTGTAAGAGTCACAAGTCTGGATAATTTTTATTTGGATTTTGTCAAAAAAATAAATGAAAAACCCGAATTGGACTTGTAAATGTCAAATCGTTTACATTTTTTTACACTTAATTACCTCAAAAGGATCTTCTCCCTAGATCTTTTTGAAGCAGACTTAACACTCGTTCTTCTATATAAAAATGGATTATATACCTCAATTGGATATTTATATATACAAAAAAAGGTATTAAAACACAGTCTTTATTCACTCCAAAGACAAAGAGAATTCACACTTATAAGAAGAAATGAACTGCATACTAGCCTGATTAAATGATTAAAATTTTACCTCAAAGTACACTTTGTTTAACACCGTCTCGCAGCCTTTTGGTCTGCGTGATGGTGTTATTTTTTGGGGTGAGTTCGGGGCAAAGTTTGGATGACTACAGGACTAGACAATCTGGAAACTGGAATCAGGCTGCTACTTGGGAAAGGTTTAATGGAACAAGTTGGCAGACCGTAACTGGAACTGCTCCATTGACTGTTCCTGCCTCAGGAGATGGAGTTATTACAATACAAAATGCACACACCGTTTCAGTAACAGCTGGAGTAACTGTGGATCAAGTGGTGGTAGCTGCAGGAGGGCAGATTACTATAAATTCAGGCGTTACATTCACCATTAATGATGGTACTGGTACCGATTTAACTGTAGATGGCACTCTGCAAACAAATAGTGCTTCAAGTAATGCAGGATTTACAAACAATGGAACAATCGTCTTTAATGACGGGAGTGCCTATATCCACAATGTCAATGGGGAACCAATACCTACGGCCACATGGGCAGAAAACTCTACCGTGAGGATCACTGGAACAACCAACTTAACTCCAACAGGTTTAACTCAAAGTTTTGGGAATTTTGTATGGAATTCGACTGGATTGGCAATTAATATAAACTTCAACCCAACAACCATTGCTGGAAATCTGGAAATAAATAATGGTTCTTCCACGAATCAAATTATTCTAACAGCTACTTCACTGTCAATTGGAGAAGATTTGATAATTGGAGGAGGCATTTTTAGACTTTCGAGCGGAAATAATCAAACAAGAACGGTCCAGATCTCCGGTGATTTTCAAATGTCTGGAGGATCATTTTTACCTAGTGCTAATAATGGAAGTGTAGCAAATATTTCTTTGGCAGGGAATTTTTCTCAAACTGGAGGAACGATAAATGAATCTGCCAGTGGATCTGGTAATTTCTTCTTTAATGGCACTGGCACACCCCAACTTTTCACTTCTGGCGGTTCGGTCACCAATACCATCAACTGGACAGTAAATTCAGGCGCATTTCTTCAAATGGCGGCGTCAGGGACTACTGTAACTGGCTCAGGCTCCTTCACCCTTTCCTCTGGGGCCACTCTAGGGATCACTTCTTCAGGTGGAATCTCCACCTCCGGCGCAACGGGAAATATCCAAGTTACCGGTGCTCGAAGCTACAGCACAGGTGCTAATTACATTTATAATGGAAATGTCAACCAAATAACGGGGACCGGACTTCCTAATCCTGCCAACAGCTTAACTATTGCCAATACCGGTTCTTCGGGAAATAGTACCGTGACCTTGACCGCTAATGAACTGGTAACGACAGATCTTAGAGTCACTTCAGGCACCCTTAACCTCAATACGTTTACCGTAAATCGGGCAACGGCAGGAGGGACATTTGAGCTGGCCAATAATGCATCGCTAATCGTAAGCGGCCCTTCTAATTTTCCTTCAGGCTACAGCACCTTGGAAATTGGCTGTACCAGTACGGTAGAATACAATGGTAGCTCAGCACAAACCATTGCTGCAGTTAACTACGGGAGTTTGGTTTTGAGCGGTGCAGGAGCAAAGACGCTTTCTTCATCTACTACTCAAATCTGTTCTAACTTAACTCTTTCTGGAACGGCCACCACTTCTGCCGTAGTTGGATTGTCCATCGGGGGGAATGTTACGCTAGGAGCAGGAACTACCTTTTCGGCAGGTACATTTACCCATACAGTGGGAGGCAACTGGTCTAGTCAGGGCACATTTAACGCCGGAACATCTACCATTGACTTTTCAGGAGCAAATCCAGGAGAAGTACTTAACGGCAACTTCCATCTGTTGACTTTTTCCGGATCAGGAGCAAAGACTCTAGCTGGTGATATTTCAGTTGGATCCAATTTATTGATTTCAAATAATCTGACGGCTTCATCGGGTACGATTACGCTCTCTGGCAATTGGGTGAATAATGGAACCTTCTTTCCTGGTACCAGCACTTTGCTTTTAAATGGATTGACCCAGCAATCATTGGGTGGTTCCAATCCGACTACTTTTCATCATCTCACCATAGCAAATGGATCCAGTGATCCAGGCGCAGGGGTACTAGCTGGAGCAGACCTTACCGTCAATGGCACACTTAATCTATCCAAGGGAGACCCAAATCAGACCAATGGACTTCTGGAGATGGTCAAGTCTTATGGTAACTATTCCAACGTCTTTACTCCTGACAATTTAAAAACAGTCACCTTGACTCAATCGCATGATATTTTGGATTCATGGGTGTTGACCATGGGGCCAAGTTCTGCTACAGTAGGAGTAGGTACGGTGACTGGAAAAGTGAAACGAAACAGCTTCGCATTTGGAACAGAGTACACTTTTGGCCATGCAAACATGTCTTTGACCTTTTTTAGCTTTTTAGCTTCGGAAGCTCCTTCGGAAATCTTGGTCATTACTACCAAAGGTGCTGACCGTGGAATTCACTCCAATAAATCCAACACAGTAGCTCGACTGTTTCAAATCATCCGTACCGGAGGTACCGTCAATACTACCTTTAGCATCAAGCTCAATTATGAGGAAAGTGAGTTAAATGGCAATTCCGAAAATCAGCTTGTGCTTTGGGATCATCATATTCCTTATGTATCGGCAAATACGCCCCATGAGCATGGAAAATCGGATCAAAATACCGATCAGAATTGGGTGAGATTGACCAATCACTCCCTCTTTTACCTACAAACAGGCGAAGTGATCGGCGGTCAAACCAAGTATTGGATGCTAGCCAATACCCTGATCGAAGGGAATGCTTGGCTTGGTGCAGTAAATACCAGTTGGAATGTGACGTCTAATTGGACCAAAGGCGTTGTCCCTACTTCTCTGGACAATGTGATTATCAATGATACCATTGTTGCACCCCGTGTCCCAGTGTTGCCTGCGACTGGTGCCAATGTTTCTACCCTCAATATATTGCCTAATGCCAAGCTTAATGGCGGGATTGGCGGTTTATTGAGGCTTCATGGCGGGCTGAAAAATAACGGAGGGATCGGATCTTGGATCAACAATGGTCAGTTTATCCCCGGTACCAGCAAAGTTATTTTTGATTTTCCAAGAACCACCCTCTTGGAGTATGCCACTGTGGCGGGTTCTACTTCTTTTTATGATCTAGAAATCACAGCCGGCACCTATTGGACCCCTCAGCAAGATGCCAATCTGAAGATAGCTG
>CALRRX020000253.1:0-5584 GCA_943370675.1 Reyranella massiliensis 521
TCGATTTGGTATACGCTTATGCCACCTCGATGTGGGAAAAAGCAAGTGTTTCCAAACACTCCCTTTCCCAATATGACCTGAGCCCTGAACATAATCTGCTGGCTTTGAAAACCCAGCTGGGTACGACAAAAGGGGAGATGCCGTCGGGATTTTCAGTAATTCCAAACTTGATGATGTATGAAGTAGCCAAAAGGGAGGGGGCAAAAGATGCAGAAAAGTACTTTGATGCGGCTTATCATCAGCTCGATTGGATGATCAAAAACCTGGATTGGAATGATCCCATGACTACCAAAGGCCAGCGCATGTCCGAGCACATGACCATGCGAGCCTTTGCATTTTTCCAAAGCAACTATCCGGATAGAGCTCCTGATCGCTTGAAAGAGAAGGTGCAAGAATGGGCGACGATCGCGATAGCCCGCTCGGATAATTTTTGGGATTTCCGCAAATACGATGAAACAGAATGGACCCCGCCAGGCTGGAATGAGACCGGAAATATTCTTGGTTTTCCTGCTGCGGCTTTTGCTGCGATGTCAGTAATGGATGATTCGGATCTGAAGAAAAGCTTGGAAATCTTGGCATGGTCCCACTTTGAAAATTCCTTTGGCCGAAATCCGACAGGAAGACAGTTTTCTTACAAAGGGCCTGAAGAGGTAGAAGGCGTTGATTTGGGTTGGTATAGCAGACATAAAGGAGGCTATGGGCTTTTGGAAGAGCTGCCTTTTGTATTTGACGGTTCCCCAAAATCCTTTCACTATCCTAACCACCCGGAAGCGGGCAATTTGGGTTGGACGGAAGGCTGGGTGCAGTTTAACACCGCGTTCAACACCAGCATGGCCTACATGGCTAATTACTACTCCAAGCTAGAGGCTTCGCTGGAAGGAAAAGATCGACTGGTGATCCGGTTGGAAGCTCCTTTAAATTTTGATCCGATGGTAGATGAAAAGGTGGAGGTTTTGATCCGAAATCAACAAGGTGAGGAGATCAGAGCCACTCTCACAGAAGAAGCTCCTTTTTCTCTAGGCTTGAAAGGAGAATTCCAGTTTAAAAGCGGAAAGCTCCTAATAGGGGATCAATCCCTTTCTTGGAAAAAAGGAGAGGCAATTGAGGTTTCTTATGGGTTGGGTTATTTCAGAAAAGCAACAAAAGTGACTTTAAAGTGGAACATTGCTCAGGTCAATGTCATGCTCAATCAGATGAATTAAGGACCGGTTCTGGACCCTTTTTTTCTTCAGATCTATTTGGCTGCTCCTAAAACCTATCAATCATCACCATTCCGTTTTCCTGAAAGTTGTCCATGGAGATCAAGGCTTCTACGGCGTCTTCCAGACTGATTCGCTTTCCGATCAGGGTTTGAGGGGCGATTTTTCCCTCCCTGATCATCTGCATCATCTCAGGATAGGCGTGGGCTTGCATGCCATGGCTACCGAGGATCTCGAGTTCTTTTGCAATGACTAGGTGCATGGGAATGGGAGGGTTGGCCTGATTTCCTGCCATCAGTCCGATTTGGATGTGCTTTCCTCGCTTTCGAAGACAGGCGATGGAATTGTAACAAGTGATTTTGCTTCCCAAGGCATCGATGGAGACATGTGCCCCGCCTTTGGTGAGTTCCAAGATTGCTTCAGCTACTTCCGGGTTGGTTTTTCCATTGATTAAAAAGTTGGCGCCTGCTGCTTTGGCCAAGGCCAGTTTTTCCTCCGAAATGTCCACAGCAATGACATTGGCGCCCAAAGCAGCCGCGATCATAATGGCTGAAAGTCCAACTCCGCCACAACCATGCACGGCCACCCATTGGCCTCCGGTTACTTTTCCCTGCGCCACCACGCCGCGAAAGGAAGTCGCAAACCGACAACCCAAACTTGCAGCGGCTTCAAAGCTTACTGAATCAGGAAGTCGCACCAAGTTAGTTTCCGCACGATACACAGAAACATACTCGGCAAATGATCCCCAATGAGTGAATCCGGGTTGGAATTGGTCGTCGCAGATCTGCTGATCGCCTCGCTGACAGGTCGGGCAAGTCCCGCATGCACACACGAAAGGAACCGTCACCCGATCGCCCACTTTCCAGTTTTTGACTCCTTTGCCTACTTCACGGATCACGCCGGCAAACTCATGCCCCGGCACATGTGGCAATCGGATATCCGAATCATGTCCCATCCAGCCGTGCCAGTCGCTACGGCAAAGTCCAGTTGCTTTTACTTCCAACACCACGCCATGCTCGGGAGCTTGGGCATCAGGAACTTGGGCGATTCTTGGTTTTACTTGGAAAGATTCGACGAGGAGGGCTTTCATTTTTTGGGTGATTTATGGGGAGAAATTTAGGCAACCTGCGAGTATTCAGAGAAACTGTTCATCAAAGAATGCTTAAAAAATCTTCGATTTAGCTCAGGAGCAGGTTCGTAGGTTCTTTTCCAAGTAAAAGGAGGCTGAATTTTCCAAGGCTTCCTATCTTTCCGTCAAGTTCCAGTCTCTATGAAATTCAAATCATTCCTTCTTTGCGCGCTTGTTTTCTTGAGTTCCACTGCCTGTATGGCCACAGATCTCAAAGATGCTGACCCGATAGAGCAGTTTGCTTTTTCCCTTGATATTCCTTTGGGTGGAAATGTCTACCAAACCAAAGGCAATCAAATGGAAGAAATCAAGGAAGCGGGATTGATGACTTGGCAAGGAGTGGATAGTGAGTTTAGCCTCTTTTTCAAGTCTGGTAGCGCAGCAGAAGTCCAAATAGAACTCGATCTAATGATCCAGTCAGGATCCTCTCGGATTGTTTTGGAGTTGAATGGGCAAACCAAGGAAGTGGGATTGAAAGCTGGAGACTCGGGAATTCTTTCCGTTGGAAAATTGAACTTAATACAAGGCTATAACGAGTTAAAATTGCGTGGTCTTCAAAAATCCGCATCTGATTTTGCCAAAATCAAATCGCTACGAATCAATTCTCAGGTAGAGCTGAACTTGGACTTTGTCAAAGACAATAGTGACAGTCGATTTTATTGGGGAAGAAGAGGACCATCCGTTCACCTGAGTTACGCGGCTCCTGCAGACGCAAATTTCAAATGGTTATACAACGAAATGACCATTCCAGAAGGAGAAGATCCCATCGGTTCCTACTTCATGGCCAATGGATTTGCGGAGGGCTACTTTGGGATTCAAGTCAATTCACCTACCGAACGAAGAATTCTCTTTTCGGTGTGGAGTCCCTTTGCCACGGATAATCCCAATGCGATTCCGGAAGATCAAAAGATCAAGTTGCTCAAAAAGGGAGAGGGCGTGTATACGGGCGAGTTTGGCAATGAAGGTTCGGGAGGACAGAGTTACCTCAAGTACTCTTGGAAATCCGGAACCACTTACCGCTTTTTGAATTCTGTGGAGCCTGACGGAAAAGGTAATACCATATACACCGCCTATTTCTTTGCGCCTGAAGTAGGAGAGTGGATGCTAATTGCGAGTTTTTTGAGACCTAAGACCGATACTTGGTACAAAAGACCTCATTCCTTTTTGGAGAACTTCATTCCTGAATCAGGCAGATTCGCCCGTCGCGTGATGTATGACAATCAATGGATGGCAGATGCCAATGGCAATTGGGTGGAACTCACGGAGGCTAAATTTACTGGAGACGATATTGCCCGAAGGGGGTATCGCAAAGACTTTGCTGGAGGAAGTGATTCGGGTAAGTTTTTCTTGAAAAATGGAGGATTTTTTGACCAAAACACCGACTTGCAAAGCATGCATCAGCGCCCTTCAAAAGGGAAAAAGCCGGAGATTGATTTTGGGAAATTGAAGTAAAAATGGTCCACTGACCACAGTCAATGGTCCACAGATACGAAAATTCAATTTCACTTCCCTATTAAGTGGTTGCCTGGTCATGAAAAAACCGTGAGCGTTTCCACCCACGGTTTCTGGAATAATCTGCAATCTGATTACCTCGACTGATCACTGAAAACTGACCACCGCCTCTTGAATTATACTTCGAAGCCTTTTCTGTAGGTTCTTCCCACAAACTGATTGGCTTCTTCCAAGTTGGTGATGCGCATGTTTTCGCCATCCCAAAGGAGCTTGCGGCGTCCGAAGAACTCGTCTCTGCCCTGTGCGTTTTGGCGCTTCAGCATATAGCTTCGGATAGCTAGGTTACCCATCAATACCGTCTCAGTCATTGGTCCCGCATAGTCAAAGGATGAAGTCAAAGCTTTGTGCTCTGCTGATCCAAATCCTGCCTTACAAGCATCGACCCACTTGCGCTGATGTCCGTATTCTGGCTCAGTACCTTCGATACGATCCGGTCCAAATTCTTGTGTGCCATCATAGAGGTAGAGTTTCGGCATCAGTGGCGAACTGTCGTTGATGTTGTGGGTAATGATTCCTTTTTCACCGATCATCATCACACCGTTTGCTGAATTGGCACCGCCAAGGTCATGATCAGGAGGAATGATATCCGGATGTGAAGGTCGGATACCACCATCCATCCAGGTCATTTCGAGTGGCACAGGGTTTTTAGCTGTTGGGCCATAGTGAAGCGTGATGAAAGAGGAAGCAGGGCAACCTTCAGGATTGTAATCTGCCGTCCACATCTGAGAAAATACGGATCCTACAGAGCACTCTGCATCAGTCGGATAGTTGAGTCCCAACATACGGAATGGTATATCCATCAAGTGACATCCCACGTCTCCAAGTGCGCCTGTTCCGTAATCCCACCAGCCTCTCCAGTTGAATGGATGGAGGTTTGGAGTAAAAGGGATTTCAGGAGCAGGTCCTAGCCAAAGATCCCATTCAAGTTCGCTAGGCTTTGTGCCTGCGTCTGCCTTAGGGAATGGACCGCCTTGTGGCCACACCGGACGGTTGGTCCAGATCTGAACTTTGGAAACTTTACCGATTTTATTGGAATCCATCCATCCACGGATCATGTCCATTAATGGATTGGAAGCACCTTGGTTGCCCATTTGGGTCACGACTTTTTGATCCCGCGCCATCTGGGTGAGCATACGAGCTTCTCGGATGTTGTGCGTCATTGGCTTTTGCACATAGACGTGCTTGCCTCGCTCCATGCAGAATTTGGCCGCTGGACCATGCACGTGATCCGGGGTAGAAATCGTTACCGCATCGATGTCTTTTTGCTCCTCGAGCATCTTGCGGTAGTCGGCATACAGCTTCGCATTTGGGAAGCTTTTCACGGAGTCCTTTGCAGAACCTGAAAAGTCCACGTCGCAAAGTGCCACTACTCGCTCTCGTCCGTTTACGGATGCGTTCAAGATGTCACTTCTGCCTTTTCCTCCGGCACCGATGGCAGCCAGATTCAATTGGTCAGAAGGGGCCGTATAGCCTACCCCACCCAATACGTGGCGTGGGACAATAAAAAAGGACGAGGCTATCGCCGCATTTTTGATAAAATCTCTTCTGGTTTGACCCGAAGAGGGGGATTCGTTTTTCTTCATGGGGTTTATGTCAATTAGCTTTTATGGATTAGGGTTTTTACAATGGTCTAATTCAGTTTTTTACTTTTTTGGAATGAGAATAAGGCAAGCGATTGATTAGTGAAAAATGAGCATTTCACAAATCGATTTTTAAAATAGTGAATTCTCCTTCCTTGTGGATG
>CALRRX020000254.1:0-5579 GCA_943370675.1 Reyranella massiliensis 521
CAGGAGCCCCATTGATGGAGCCCGTAATATTTTCTCGGCCAACAGACGGACTTCCAAAATTCCTACTCAAATCGAATGTGATCATACCTGTATTAAAAACAGGAAGCTCTCCAAATAGCCCTGCATTAAAAAATACCTTTCCTGCTGAAGTTTGCTCCAATGGAATACTATTAAGTTGATAAACAGGAAGTCCATTTCTATCTCTTCTCTGCTGACCTATTTTGGATAAATTGTGATTACCAAGAGTAACAAATCCCGCTATAGACGAACCAAGCCTCAATCTATTTTTATCTCCAATAACTTTATGGTATCGAACTCGAACTGGTATAGCTCCAACAGAGTATCCTTGTTGAGTTTTTACCACTTCGCCAAGAATATTTAGGTGATTATTGGCCAATTGCCTACTGTATCCACTTTCAAGGCTAAATCTACCTCTCGTATATCCTAATAAATACTGATATCCGCTTGTAATATGTGAAAATTCCAAATTAGGAACTCGTTCATCCCTTGGTCTAAACCGTATCGAACCTGAAATGGAAAGGTAAACACCATCTCCCCAAGCCATTTCCCTTCGCACCGTTTTCTGATCTATCTTTTCAAGTTTAGCAGCTGCCTTTTCCTCACGTGTCCTTCCTTTAAAGTCGATCCCATAACCGACAAATAAACCTGTATAAGTACCTGATCGCTCTACTAAAATCTGATTTTGCTGTGGAATCCCCCAAGATAGTTCTGCGCTATTCAAGGCGCTCAACCCTGATTGATGCCTAATGCCTAATGTGATGTAATTTTTCCGACCAGTGTAAAATTTCATACCAGCTTCTAATCCCATATTCCCTACATTCTTTGATTCTTTAGATGCTACAAATGGCGATGTCGAACCAACACCTGAAAAATCAAAGTAGTTATTGATCGTTATTCCCACATTGGGCTGAATAAAGAAGGCTTTGTTTCCTTTATCCCAAGATTTTCTCAGCCCTATACGAAAGTTACCAAAGGAGTCATAGTAAAAAGCCTTGATTGCCGGACTTGAACTGGGAAAGTTAGGATACCGATTGTAATTAAAGTTGGCGCGGGCTGATTCGGCCTGCAGTACCAATTGAAAATCATCCTTAATTCTATAAAGCCAATTAATCCCTAAATGGTAGTTGGCTGGATTCCGAATCTGATCAGTAGACCGCTGATACATCAATTGAGGTCCACCGTAAAGCTCAATTTTCAATCTGCTCTGTGCATGGAGATCCAAACCATAAGCACACAAAAACAGCCCTACTCCTAGAATAAATTTAAATTTCATAACACCCCATTTTTAAACAAAAGAAAAACCCAGACAAGACTTTCGAACCTAAGCGAAAAGTTTCGGTTCGAACGTAAAAATAGTTACTATAAAAGTAAGTTGTCTGATTAGGGATTGAAAAAATGTTAATAACCTTAGTTAAAAAATCTTATTAGGTATGTTCGCTACTCAAATATTAAAGCACATTCAATGACTGCTCTTTGATTTTCTCAAGCTCATCTTTCATACGAATGACATGCTTTTGAATCTCGGCATCATTTGCCTTAGAACCAATGGTGTTGATTTCTCTTCCGATTTCCTGAGAAATAAATCCGAGCTTTTTACCTTGGGCAGATTCAATATCAATGGTCTTTAAAAAGTAATTGAGGTGTGTTTCCAAACGCACCAATTCTTCTGTGATATCTATTTTTTCGAAGTAATAAATCATCTCCTGCTCAAAGCGGTTGGCATCAAATGAGTTTTCCTCCAACCACTGCTGAAAGTGTCCCTTTATTCTGGTTTTGATGCGATCTTTTCTAATCGGATCGAGGATCTTAATAGCCTCCAGGCCTTCCCTGATAATCTGAATATTTTCATTCAGCTTTTGTCCAAGGACTTCCCCTTCATCATTTCTGAACTTCTCACACTTATCCAGTGCTAGAGAAATGACTTTTTTGACGTGATCCCAAGCGTCTACATCCTCTTTATCAGCAGAAACAGAAGTAATAACATTAGGTGCTTGGAGAGCAAGCTTAAATAGGTCTCCAGGTTTTTCTCCTATCAATCCAGCCAGTTTATTGAATTGATGATAGTACGTCTGAAAAAGTTCTTCATTAATCGAAACAGGGAGATCTTGGCCTTCTTTAGAAACAAACTCTATGGAAAGACTGACTTTTCCTCGATCCAGCACTTGTTGTACCATAGATCTGATCTCAGGTTCCTTGTCTGAAAACTGCCTAGGACTCCTAAGTGACAGATCCAAAAATTTAGAATTCAATGATCGAACTTCTACGTGAATAGTCATTCGATCATTTTCAAAGCCGGCTACACCGTAGCCAGTCATAGACTTAATCATGAGTTGGGTAGATTAGAAATTATAGCCCAAGGTAAAATAAAACTTGAGATCCTCCGTCTGATAATTTCTAACAGGTCTTGCGACGTCAAATTTGACATAATAATTCAACAGGACAGTCCGCAATCCGGCGCCATAACTTTGCAGCCAAGGGTTATTGAAATTGTTCAGAACAATGACAAATGGTGATCCAGTGGTGTTGATCACTTCTGTATTTTGATCATTGACTCGCTCCCAAGGAGCTGCGTCATTCCAGGCAGAACCGATATCATAGAAACCTACCAATTGGAAATTTCGAACAAAATTGGAGGTAATGCTTCCCCTCGTCAGGTAAGAAAATACCGGAATTCTAAGTTCGGTGGTAAATGTAAAAACATTTCGGCCTCTTATCTCATCATAATCATATCCACGTAGATCAACGAAGTCTGCAAAAAGGACATTTGAGTTTTCTACTCCTGAGGGGTTTCTCACAGGAGATGGTTCTGGCCTATTGATTGGTGGATTGTAAAACTCATTAAACAGCCAGTTATCCATTCCCCCAACTAGGTAATTCTGAGGATTAGCTCCCATAAATGATCCATAATAGAGCTTTGAGGCTAGGACGATGTTTTTATGGATTTTTTGATAGTTACGGAAATCCAAATAAAAATTACTGAATGACCTATTGCCGTGATTTAAGCCTTGATAGTGGGTAAATCCTATTTTCCCTTTGGTGCCCGTAAAGGTATAGAGTCCCATTGGCTCAGTCCTATCATAGACAAATTCCGCCTTTCCACCTAAATAATTGACATCAAATCGGTTTTGCTCTGGCACATTTCCGAATGTGATAGAATCCGAATTAAGGTTGAAATATTGAGTTTTTGCCAGAAAAGGAGCTGCATAAACTCTGGAGTGGATATTGAAAGGATAAGAAACTCCTGCCTCAACTTTGGTTAATACATATTTTTGAAAGGTAAGATCATCTTCTGTGAGCCTTACTGTTTTTCGATCATATCTACCACGGAAATCAAGTCTAGATTTCAGGTATTCGTATTCAAACCACACATCACCGCCTGAATTAAAGTCCAATGAAGTCATGATGCCACCCATAAACACATGGTTGTCGAGGATATCAGTCATCTTACCATTCAAGCTAATTCCAAATCCCCTTAGTGGATCTACCACCGCTCGGGTATTGATGTTATTGGTAAAAAACTGGGGTTCCATCTGCCTAGGTCCTGAGACTTTCTTCAAGAGACTTTGCTTTCTGAATGCCTCCAAAAGATTTGATCTTCCGTCAGTTCTGCTAACCCCCTCTGATTGTGGAGCAACAGCCGGAGCTGGCAAAGAGTCAAAGGTATAATTTTCGGTATTGACTCCCTTTTTAGATTCAAACCTCAATCTATCCAAACTGATAGCAGAAGTTTTTTTGGTCAAGGTATCTACTGGAGCTGTAGGCGATACAAGTTCAGGACGGGAAGAAGGGGAAGGCGCAGGGGATGAAACAGGACCAGGAGAACTTTTTGCCTCTAGCAGCCTTCTCGCAGCTAGGCGCTCATTGAGATCTTTTGCTTGGGCCAATTGTACACGAGGAGTGCTTGGAGTAAACTGATCTGCACCACTAAAGCCTTCGACAAATAAATAGGACTCTTTCCCATTGCGGACGGCATAGGCTATTTTATTCATCCTATTGGTGACATCGAAAACCTCCACACTCTTGTCATACGCAGAAATCTGGCTTGAAATCTGATTTCCAATGCTATGCCGCATGATGTTGGTAATGCCACTCAAATCGCTCAAGTAGAGAATAGAATTACTGTTCAACTTCCTTGGCATTGTATTTTTGCTGTTCGCATTGGTCAATTTGGTAAAGGTGGTCGTGTCTTTCAGCACTTGAGCCATGAACAAATTGAACTGAGTGGGCAAAACCTTGATATCCGGCGTAGCTGTGAGAACAGAATCAGGCAACTCTGTGAAATTGGTGGAATAAATGATTGTAGAATCGTTCAAAAATACCGGGGAGAGATCGTCAAAAATATCATTGGTCAATCGCTTACCCTGACCTCTGACGTTCAGGGTATAAATATCCGTTCTACCATTTGAAATCGCAGACAATACCATGTTTCTTCCAGAATCATTGAAATCCAGACTCAAAATCTGGGTTATGTTTCTGAGAAAGATTTTGTCCTGCGAAGTCCCGTCAATAGAGCGCTGACGTAGTGTAGTAAACCCACGTTTGAAGGATGCAATAGCAATATTGGCAGAATCTCTCCATGCAATAATCGGCGAACTCAAATTAGCAGGTAACTCCTCGTATTTTGCACCACCTTGATAGACAGTTTGTTCAGATCCTGAAGAAAGATCACGCACAATCACTTTAAACTTACCTGCATTATTCAAGATATAAGCCAAACTCAACCCATCTGGGCTGAATTTGACATCTGAAATCGATCCATCTACCCTGGAAGAGGTGGCAGCGATTGCATTTTTGGAAGTCACATTTTTGAAGGAATTGTAAACAGGTTCATTGACTTTTAGGTAGAACTGCTGCCAATCGTTGAAAAATGTCTTGATGTTTAATCCGATAGTATTGGCTATACTGTTTTCCTCGTTTCGGTTGATTCGGGACAGATTAAGAATACTGGAGACATACCTTCTTCCATATTTTTCCGCGATGTAATTCCAGATGGACTGGCCTACCAATCCTGCTTCAATACCGGTTAAGTTATGGATTTTAGGGCTAGAATTATCTTTCAGAAACTGACGGGTAAAATCATCCATTTCTCTGCTCCAGCCTTTTGCAAGGTAAAGTGCAGCACCATCTACATACCAATCCGGAAAGTCATTGATGAGGTTCGCCTGAAATGCATCCGCTACCGAAGCACCATAAAGCATCTCTCTGATGATCACTTTTGCGGTAGCAAAAACCACATCCTCTTTAAACTGATCCATCCGTCCTCGATAGGCCACTTCAGCGATCAGTCGGGTGAATTTGGTCTGACCTTCTTCTGTGTATTGTTGAGCATTCAGGTCGAGATTACTTTGCAACCGCTCTTCGGGGGAATTATAGATGTAAATCTTTGGCTTAGTGTAGGCCACATAGCCAATATTTTGAGTGATTTTATCAAACTCTGCTTCCAAAAAATCAATAGCCATTTTGGCATTAGGACCACCCCTATCGTAATAATAGACTTCAAAATTGTTGGAAGAGTAGAAATACCA
Organism: Reyranella massiliensis 521; assembly: GCA_943370675.1. Classification (GTDB taxonomy): domain Bacteria; phylum Bacteroidota; class Bacteroidia; order Cytophagales; family Cyclobacteriaceae; genus Algoriphagus. The sequence goes on from CALRRX020000254.1 coordinate 5,547, forward strand.
GTTGATTTCCTTGTGCTGTACCCTATTTTTTCC
>CALRRX020000255.1:0-5575 GCA_943370675.1 Reyranella massiliensis 521
TGCTGTTTGACTTAGTGGCGAACCCCCATTGACAGTGTAAGTATAGACAGGCAGGGCTCCTGAAGTGATTTTAACCTTTCCATTTGTATTGCCAAAACACGTAATCGGGGTGAGTTCAAGCTCCACTTTTGGAACATCATAGACCGTTACCTCAATTTTGGATTCTTTACCCGTACATACCACATAGAAATAAAAATCATGAACCCCTGCCGGTAAACCTGTTACTTCCAGCTCAGGATTAAGCCAATCAGTGTCATCAATGGTATAGGTTATGGTAGGAGTACTTGGATCAGCCCCATTTGAAATTAATCCAGTCTTACCCGCTCCTGTATACCATTGGACTTCACCAATTGCTTCGGATGGATAGCTTGGATTAGGCATTGAGAAAATACCTTTAATGATCACAGGTTGGCCTACACATGCATTAAGTGTAGGAGCCACAGTTGGCTGGTCATAGACCTTCACCTCTACTCTTTCAACAAATCCAGTACATACTCCAGGACCTGTTGCTGTTACAAAGTATACATATGGAGCAACCCTTGCCGGTAAGTTACTTACAGACAAAGCACCCGTGCCGTCAATGAGATAGATCCTGCCATCAGCGGCAGGTGTAGCACTACTGGTGATCTTTTGGGTCAAGCCCGCATCCAAAAACCAATTGAATACAGCCCCTGGTGCCACAGGATCAATCGTCGGAGTAAGCACGGCAGTCCCTCCCACGCATATCTCTGCATCTTGAACGGCAATCTGTGATGGCCCATCCACTAGTGTCACCGTATTGGTAGTAATCGTGCACCCTCTTGCATCAGTTACTTTCACCTGATATACTCCCGAAGTGTAGCCATTCAGAACTACCGCGCTATTACTGGTCGTCTGAGTACCTAAACTTGTTCCATTTTTAATCACTTCCAATGTATATGGAAGCCATCCTCCGGTGAGCGTAAATTCAAGCTTACCATTTGGTGCATTACAGCCCGGATCTACCTTGGTCATCACCGTAGAGGACAGAGCCGCACTTGGTCCAAATATCTCAAATGTCGTCTTTTGGGCACAGCCCGCAGGAGTATTCACTTCCAGATTATACACACCTGCTCCCAAATTGAGCGCCTCAAATGCTGTTTGACTTAGTGGCGAACCCCCATTGACAGTGTAAGTATAGACAGGCAGGGCTCCTGAAGTGATTTTAACCTTTCCATTTGTATTGCCAAAACACGTAATCGGGGTGAGTTCAAGCTCCACTTTAGGAACATCATAGACCGTTACCTCAATTTTGGATTCTTTACCCGTACACACGACATAGAAATAAAAATCATGAACCCCTGCTGGTAAACCTGTTACTTCCAGCTCAGGATTAAGCCAATCAGTGTCATCAATGGTATAGGTTATGGTAGGAGTACTTGGATCAGCTCCATTTGAAATTAATCCAGTCTTACCCGCTCCGGCATACCATTGGACTTCGGTAGGCGCCGCAGGTGGAAGGCTTGGATTGGGAGCTAAATGAACTGGTCTGATGGATACTGGCTGCCCCAAACATACATTGATCGGTGGCACAATGGCATATTCAGGATCAGAAGATTCCTCAATAACGAAAGAGAAAGAAACTTCACATCCTTCCTCATCTTTAATGATTAGAAAATAAGTGCCTGGACCTAGGTTCTTGACTTCGGTGGCTGAGCCTGGTATCGTAGTACCTGTAAGAGATCCTTTTTTCCAAGTAACGGAATAATTTCCCCAACCACCTGAAATGACAAGGTTCTCAATACTGCCATTTTCTAAATCACAGGAACTCCTTAGAATATCAGGTTTATTGATCTGAATCGGAGCAGTTGGTTGAGGTACCTCTAAAGGTACAGTGATCTCACAACCTGAGAGATTTTTTACTGCAACAGTGTAGGGACCTGCCTGCAATCCAATAAAAATACCTGTAGAATTTGATTGCCCTTTACCAACTAAAGTGTAGGTCAAATCAGTCGAAGGAGTACTGCTCAAAAGTCGAATAGCACCATCACTTGCTCCAAAACAGGATACTTTTTCAATTTCAAAGGTAGCTTCTGGATTTTTAACGACTTTTATCTCAGCTGGAATTGGATTCGAAGGGCAAACCAAATTACCAGATACCGATAAATAATATACATAAGGGGCAGCTTGTGGAGCCAAGCCTTCTACTGTCAACTGTCCATTTGAAATAGTGAAAGTGACACTTCCTACTTTGTCACCTGAATTAATGGTTACAAAAGATCCTGGTTTTGAAGGATCCTCAAACGACCAGGAAAAAGATGGCGTTGAACCTGCTTGATCTACTATTTGTGGAATTAATACCCCAGTTTGTCCTTCACAAATAAGTACATCTTGTGTGTCAAACTTAGGAATTGCCAATGCTACAAACTGCTGATTTATAGTAACTGAGCAATTATTTGAATCTTTAATTACCAAAGTATGGGTTCCTGGAGCTACACTTTTAACCGTGTAATTACCTGGACTATTGGTGACAAAATTTGCTCCAAGTCCCGAAACTGGCTGACCATCAAATGTCACTTGATAAGTTTCACCCGATTTCAAAGTACCTCCAGTCACGGCTACTGTCCAAGAACCATTATTCTCTCCGCAAGAGGCGTCAATCACCTCTTTTGACTCAATTTTAAGCTCGGAGGGCTGGGTTATCTCTATATTGGAAATAGAAGTAATACAACCACTTGAATTTCTAGCTGTCAGGGTATAAATCCCAGCTGCAAGGTTTTGAAAGAGACCAGCATTTGAAGTGAAAGAAATATTCACTCCATTTCCGCCAGTTAAAGAATATTGAAAATCGCTTAAATTACCAGATGAGACAGCAGCTTGGATTGAACCAGTCGCTTGGCCAAAACACTCTACCATTTTTAAAACAGGAGGGGCCAAAGGAGGGGCTCCATTCACTTTAATTTGTGCTGGTAGATAGGCATTGCTACAAACTTTTGGTCCTGTCACTTGCAAATAGTAAACATAGGGAGTACTAGAAGCAGGAAGTCCAGAAACTGTAAGTGCAGATGTGGTTGGGTTTATGCTAAATTTTGCTCCATTGAAAGTTGACGAATTGGTAATTGGTAGATAGCCTCCAGAACCGTCTGAAGCAAACCACGAAAAAGTTGGAGTAGAAGTAGATTGATTTCCTATGACCGGTTGAATAACAGCATCCTCTCCCACACATATCTCGTCATTTGTGGTGCTAAAAGAAGGAAGTGGGTCACCGTTAATTGTTAAGGACAAAGATTTCGTACAATTTTTACTATCAATAACTTCTATAAGATGACTTCCTGCTGGCAAATTTGAAATCGTATATGTATTCCCACTTACAGTTGCTCCAGTAAATGGTGAGCCATTAAGCTTTATAGAATATCCTGTATTACCGCCTGAAATGTTAAACTGAAGACTACCATTGGAACTATTACAGAATGCATTTACAGTAGGACCAGGTGTGAGTACTAATGGAGAAATTGGGCCATCAACCTTTATTGGACCCAATATTTGACTACAGGCTGGGTCTTGGGTAGCAACTTCCACTTCATAATCTCCTGCTATCAGACCAGAAAACGTGAATGTGGTACCAGATCCTACTTTAGTTTCTGATGGAGAGGAAGATCCATTTTTAAATAGTTTAACCGTCCTACTTCCTGATCCACCTTGCGTAGTAATAGTAATAGTACCAGAGTTATCGAGGCACCAATCCGGGGTAGTAGTAGCTTGAATAGTAATAGCAGGTATAACACTTAATTCAACCTTAGTAAGCGCCCCGCTGTTGACACAAAAATTACCACCTGTTGGAAAATTTGTATCATCTACTTCCACATAGAATTCATACTGGCCTGCAGGGAGTGATTGGAATGATAAAACACCGCTTGAGTTGATTACAATATCACCTGTTGAAACAGTTGTCCCATTTACAACAATACTATTGACAGCAGGATTGATTTTATTTAGCCTGTCCTTATCCGTATACCATAAAAATACAGGAGGAGCAGAAACATTATTTTTATAAATCTGATCTACATCAGGAGTATATGAAACAGGGGTATTTTCACAAATTTTGGAAACAGGATCAACGACAATTACCGGAGTACCTCTTTCTTGATTAAAATCATAAACCAACTCATCTTCCAAAATACAAGGATCCGATACCTCATTCGAATTATTACCGCATACTGGACCTAAAGAAGTAGAACTTGGATTTGTTGCTTTAACAAAGATTTTCCCAAGATTCAGTCCATTCAAATTAAAAGTCGCGGTAATTAATCCATTGGCACCTACTTGTTCATTTACTAAAACAGCATTTAAAACCGTTCCATTTTCATTATAAAATTCAATGGTATACTTTCCCGGATCTGGGACTAAATCCCCAATTTGTATTCCTGTCAAACTTCCATCATTCTGACCACTACAGGTAGGATCTAATGGAACACCGAAGGAGATTAATTTAGGCTTAGGATTAATTGTAATTGTAATCGGAATAGCGTCAGATTCCAATCCGAAGTTATCTACGATCTTATAATATTTTTTGATCGTCCCTACCCAAGTCGAAGCCGGATTTCTTTCAAAAGTGATGTTGGCCTGATTATACTTACCTACTTCGACCAATTCACTCAAATCTGCCTTTAAAGTACCAATAAGCCCACCAGATCCATCTAAAATTTGAAGTTCTTTTCTTCCCTCTACGCAGCGCTGATTACAAAATCCCGGTTGTTCACACTGATAAAAATCATCTTGAAAATCGTTATCTGCCGGGCTAAAATCATCAAATAATTGAATACACTGAATAAATGTATTTTGGTCAGCAAGGGTTACACAAAATGGCAACTCTACTTCTGTATTATCCTCCACGCAGATCTCTTTAAACAATTCTGGAGGAGTTGGTTTTTTTTGGTCATCTACGCTTGACACCAATGCTGCCACATTTCTGATATCAATAGCGCTGTAAAAATCAGTTCCGGTAGAAGCTGAAAATCCCAATTTCAAAAATTCTGTACCTGCAGGAATCGGGTAGGCGTAAGGTTGGTTATCGATAATTCTCCTTGTGGTAGGTTCATTATCCACCAACAAATCAATTGTGATTGTATAAGGAATTAAAGGATTTCCAACATTAGGTTTGAGGTCGATAAATACCTTTCTATATCCTTGAGGCCTAGTGGTGCATGAAAAAGTGGAAGGGGCTAATCCTTCACTAATTCGAAACATGTTGGCATCATCCAACATGTATTTGGATTTTTCCACTGGATTAGAATAAATGTTTCCCGATCCTACAGTGTTCACCCTGTAGTTCATATAACTTACAGGTAATGGGTAAATATAAGTAGGGTCGTAATAAAGAATTTTTCCAGTTACAAACTGATAACTCTTAAAAGGAGGAGTCAGGGTATTTGCAGGAGGAGCCCCGTTATCCCTTGATAAATCTAAAGGATCCTGAGGAGATCTAATGGTAATCGCATCAGGGTATGCCCTTCTAAATGCTGCAGTAGAGGTGTAGTAAAATTGGTTTGGATCATGAAAACCACCGTATTTCTTCTCCTGAAAATTGCCATAATTTCCCAATACGTCAAACCCAATC
>CALRRX020000256.1:0-5575 GCA_943370675.1 Reyranella massiliensis 521
CACGTAGAATTCCTGATTTTGAAAGAAAAAGGAAACAGTGGAGTCTACCTCCAAAACCGTTACGAAATCCAGATACTGGACGGAGACTATGGCTTGCATGGAATGGCCGCAGTCATCAATGAAAAACTTCCAACTCAACAGGCCTACAACGGCGTCGGAAAATGGAATGCTTACGATATCCAATTTCGTGCTGCCCGATTTGAAAATGGAAAACTCACTGAAAAAGCCAGAGTCACCGTATTTTTCAATGGAGTAAAAATCCATGATAATGTAGAAATACAGCAGGTTTGGGGTGGTCCCAACTCCGGTATCGACGGAGGAAATGACGGAGGGAAAGGCATCACAGACACTCCCGGAGGGTTAAAACTTCAAGCCGAAGGACATGATGTGCTCTATCGGAACATTTGGATCAAGGAGGTGAAGTGATTTTTAAGATTTAAAAATTGCAAAATTAAACCCGGCATCGAAAGGAAGCCGGGTTTTGTTTTTGTTTAGGTATCAAACCCTTGTCGGATGGTAGAAGCAATTTCTGCCAATTCCTCCGCACTCAATTTAAGCTTCGGCCTGGTAAAATTAATATCATCCATCGTTCTAAGTGGCACTAAGTGAATGTGCACATGGGGAACTTCCAAACCAATAACTGCCACTCCGATTCGGGTGCATTGGATGGTTTTGTCCATGGCTTTGGCCACTTTTTGAGCAAAAAGGTGAAGCGATGCGAGTTCATCAGGCTCCATTGCGAAAATGTAGTTCACTTCTCGCTTGGGCACTACCAAAACATGGCCTTTGACCAGAGGCATGATGTCCAAAAAGGCGATGTGCTGCTCGTCCTCTGCGATGATTTGAGCGGGGATTTCGCGGTTGATGATTTTGGTGAAGATGCTTGCCATAAAATTTAGAAATTAAAAATCCCGACATGACTATCGGGATTGAGAATTGAATTTAATAGGTAATGTCGAGGATTTCGAACTGTAGCGTCCCCGCAGGGGCGTTGATCTCGGCAATTTCTCCTACTGTTTTTCCAACTAAGCCTTTTCCAAAAGGAGAAGCCAAAGAAATCTTACCTGCTTTCAAATCAGCCTCTTCTTCAGAAACCAACTTGTAGCTTACGGTCATTCCGTTCTTTACATTTTTGATTTTCACAGTACTAAGGATACCCACTTTGGAGCTATCCATCTGCGAATTATCCAAGACACGAGCATTGCCGACCACAGCTTCCAACTTGGCTATTTTCAGTTCGAGAAGCCCTTGAGCATCTTTTGCAGCATCGTATTCGGCATTTTCACTGAGGTCGCCTTTGTCTCTTGCTTCAGCGATCTGACGTGCGATATCTGTTCTTCCTTTGGTCTTCAATTCCTGAAGTTCGTCTTTTAATCTCTTCAGTCCTTCTTCGGTGTAATACTGTACTTTTGACATAGCTAAATAATTTTCAAAAGGCACAAAAAACAAAGTAACGGTCACTTGGTGGAGACCGTTACTTTGTTTTTGCCTTTATGTACCTTGCAAAGATAGGAAAGCATTCCGACAAAGCAAGCCTCAAAATAGTGCAAAAAAGCCCAATTTGAGGGATTTTAATTCCTGAATGCCTTTTTGATTTGTTTCACCAAAACCTCATTGATCTTCACATAGGACTCAAAAGTCCATCCGGCTACATGAGGTGAAAAAATCACATTTTCCCGCTGCGCCAATCGTTCAAATTCAGCTTTTTGCTCGGGACTAAACTTCTGGAATTTTTCATTTTCCAAGACATCAAGCACTGCTCCTCTAAGAATTCCCTGATCAAAGGCTGCATTTAAAGTTGCGAAATTGATCACTTCACCCCTAGCGGTATTGATCAGCCAAATGGGCTTGGCAAAGCCCTTCAACTCTTCCAAGGTGAAAAAATTTCTAGTCTCAGAAGTTAGTGGTACATGAATACTCAAAATATCCGCTTCTGCTTTGATTTTTTCCCACATCACTTCCTGCACGGTCTCGGTACCAAAATCGACCTTGTACTTATCATAGGCTAAAATTTGGACGCCAAAGCCCTTCAACCTTTTAGCAAAAGCACTTCCCATATTTCCATATCCAAAAATGCCTACCGTTTTACCCATCAGTTCATGACCACGATTGCCTTCCCGATCCCAAATCCCCTCTCGGACTTCTTGGTCAGCTTTCGGGATATGATTAAACAAAGCTAACAGTCCGCCTATTGCATGTTCGGCTACCGCATCTCTGTTTCCTTTGGCTGCATGAAAAAGTTTCACGCCACGGTCAGCAAGGTAATCGAGATCAATTTGATCCAAACCAGCCCCTGCCCTTCCGATAAATTTCAGCCGAGTGGCCTTTTCTAACAGGTCACGATCCATGGGAGTTTTAGAACGAATGATCAATCCATCATACGCTCCAACTTGATCGATGATTTCTGCTCTGGTGATTTTTGGAGCATAGGTAACTTGAAAACCTTCTTTTTCAAGCAAATCGAGGATGCTCAAATGCATCTCGTCGATGATTAACACCTTCATAATTATAGTTTAAGAAGAAGCATGGCCACACCGAAATACACGGCAAGCCCTAAAAGATCATTGGTGGTGGTGATAAAAGGACCGGATGCAATGGCAGGATTAATCCCAAACCGGTTGAGCACCAGAGGAGTTACCGTCCCCATGAAGGAGGAAAGCAAGACCACACAGAAAAGCGCAGCGCCAACCGTAATACCAAAAATAGGATCAAAGCCATAAAGAAATACCACCACCAAAAAGACAAATCCGCCTAACACAAATCCATTCAAAAGAGCTACCAACAACCCCTTCAGAAATCTTTGCCAAGGAGTGTCATCGAAAGCAGATTTGGAAGCCAAAGACTGCACAATCAAGGAAGAAGCTTGAATCCCGACATTTCCTCCTGTTGCTGCGACCAAAGGTATAAAGGAGGCCAGAGCCAAATATTTACTTAATCCATCTTCAAAAAAGCCAATGATCTTCGCCCCCATCAATCCACCGATCACCCCGATCAATAACCAAGGCAATCGGGCTTTGGAAATGGTAAATACCGAATCGGATTCTTCAATGTCGGCAGACACACCAGCCATGGCTTGAATATCTTCATCCGCCTCTTCCTGTACGACGTCCAAGATGTCATCGACCGTAATTCTGCCTACCAACTTGTTTTTGGCATTGACCACAGGCACGGATTCCAGGTCATACTTTCTCATGACAGACGCAAACTCTTCCTGGTCCATATGGACAGGTACCGAAACGACGTCCTCGTCAAAAATATCTTCGATCTTCGTTTCAGCCGCAGCAAGGATGATTTTCTTTAAAGACACTCGACCCAAAAGCTGCTGCTTATTATTCACTACGTAGATGGAATAAATCTTCTCTACATTTTCTGCCTGCCTACGGATCTCATTGATGGTCTGAACCACATTCCAGTTTTTATTAGCCCGGATAAATTCCTTGGCCATGATACCACCAGCTGAGTCCTCTTCATATCGAAGGAGTTCGAGAATTTGATCGAGTTTGAGTTTGTCCTGAATCTCAGCAATGATCTCTTCACGTTCTTTTTCAGGGAAAAAACTTACGATATCCGCCCCGTCATCCGAGTCCATCAACTCAATCCAGGAAGCTACTTCAGGGATTTCTAACTCAGGAAGGACCTTAGAAAGCGTGTCCTCATCCAGTTCGATCAGAATGTCGGAAGCAAGTTGCTTTTCCAAAAGTCTGAGTACATAGATCGACTCTTGCATCGAGAGCTCATCCAGCAAAGCCGCAATATCAGCTACATTAACTCCATCGAGCGACTCTAGGATAAAGTCAATATTTCCCTCTTCGATCCCCAGTTGGAGGCTTTCGAGGTACTCTTTGGATAGCTCAAATTGCTTAATTGGCTCCACGACCTTTTTCGATTTGTTGGGTCAAAAACACAAATTCTGCCACGTCCAGCTGCTCGGCGCGCTTGTCCAAGATCGGATTGGATTTGAATTCCTCGGTAAGTTGGAAGGATTTCAGCGAATTCCGAAGTGTTTTCCTTCGATTTCCAAAGCCGGCCTTAACGACTTGCTTGAATAATTTCTCATTGCAATCCAATTTTTCAGTTTGATTGCGGGTAAGTCGGATGACGCCTGAATTTACTTTGGGAGGAGGATTAAAAACCCCAGGAGGAACAGAAAACAGGTATTCGATATCGTACCAAGCCTGAAGAAGCACGGAAAGAATGCCATAATCCTTGTTTCCTTTAGGAGATGCAATCCGCTGGGCCACTTCCTTCTGAAGCATGCAGACTACTTCGGTCACCCGCTCTTTTTCCTCCAACACCCTGAAAAAGATTTGTGAAGAAATATTGTATGGGAAATTGCCAGCCACGGCATATTTCTCAGGAAAAACCTCAGAAAAGTCAAACTTCAAGTAGTCACCCTCAATGATTCTATCCTTCAGTTGAGGGTATTTCTGATGAAGGTAATCGATACTTTCCCTGTCGATATCAATCAGATATAAGTCCAAATCCCCCTTCAACAGGAAATCTGTCAAAACCCCCATCCCTGGTCCAATCTCCAACACTTTGGAAACACCACCATGACCTTTGACAGCCAGAGCGATACGCTCAGCAATACTCAAATCGGTCAAAAAATGCTGCCCGAGGTGCTTTTTGGGTTTGACTTTTTCCATCCTTCGGCTCTGATAAATTTTTATAAATTGCAGGCCTAAAATTACGGGAATATTCCAAAATGCTTTGGAAAATTGTCCAGTGAACCTGAAGGAAGGAAAATTACCATGAACGCTAGAAAAAATAAACCCATCATTGGAATCAGTATCGGAGACATCAACGGAATCGGGGTTGAGGTCACTCTAAAAGCCCTAGCTGATGCCAGAGTTTACAAGTCATTTACCCCATTGATTTATGGCCATGGAAAAGTCCTGTCTTTTTACAAGAAGTCACTGAATCTTGAGGAATTTAATTTCACTCAAATCAGATCCATTGAAGAAATCCAACACCGAAAAGTCAATGTGATCAATATCATGGAAGAAAGCCCGGAAGTCATCCCGGGTGTAGAAACCCATGAAGCTGGAAAATTTGCTTTGGAATCGCTCAAAGCAGCTGTAGAAGATCTCAAGTCTGGCAAGATCCAAGGACTGGTGACAGCCCCTGTGAATAAAAATAACATTAATTCGGAGGAACTTCCCTTTGTAGGTCATACTGAGTTCATTACCCATTCAGTGGGTTCAAAAAATAGCTTGATGATGATGGTCAGTGAGGATTTAAGAGTTGGGCTAGTAACAGGTCATATCCCTGTAGCTCAAATTTCACAGTCACTCACCAAAGAGAAAGTGCTTCAAAAAATCAGCATTTTTCTAAAGAGCCTAAAAGATGATTTTGGAATTGATAAACCCAAAATCGCCATTTTGGGATTGAACCCACATGCTGGAGAAGACGGATTGTTGGGAAGCGAGGAAGAAGAAATTCTAAAGCCCGCCATCCGTGAAATGAAGGACAAAAACCACTACGTATTTGGCCCCTACCCTGCTGATGGTTTTTTTGGAATGATGCACCAAAAGAGATTTGACGGTGTACTAGCCATGTATCATGATCAAGGATT
>CALRRX020000257.1:0-5560 GCA_943370675.1 Reyranella massiliensis 521
ATTTCAGGTGAAATGAACACGCTACAAAAAATAAAGAGACTCAAAAGAAAAATTAGTCCGGTGAGGTATTTCATCTGATTTTATTCGTTTCGTAATCTTACTTTTTTACATACGAGATTCCTTTATTGATCCTCTGGGAAATAAAGGGGGGATTGCATGGTTTATTTCGGATGATATTCCCAACTGTGGATTTCAAAAATGGTAAATTTTACTCAAATAGAATGACCAATTGGTATAATCAAAGTTAAAAACGTTGGATCGGTTCCTTCTGCATTTATAAAGGAGAATTTGTTTTCCAATTGTTTTGAAAAAAGCCGATTTAAGGATTAAATCAATAACTAGGAGTGGTGCTTAACCCAATCTGAAATTGTGGATTTTCCTTAGGAAACAATTAAAGTTTGGAATTAATAAGAATCCGAAAGTTTACCTTAGTTTGGTACGCAAGAATTTTTCAGATCATTTGGCATAATTTTACGTACTTACTTTCGATCAACCATTTCACTTCAATATGAAAAAACATTACAGCCTTTGGATTGCAGCTTTGGTATTCACCCTCACCTATTCATGCCAGCCAAAAACTCCCGAAACTACAGAATCGGCATCTGAAGAGTCAGTGGAAGAGGCATCCTCTGAGCAGCGACCTAGTCCTTTGGAAGTTAAAGAGGGGCAAATTGGTGGAAAACAACTTAAAATTCAGTACGGATCGCCATCAGTCAAGGGAAGAACAATCTGGGGAGACTTGGTGCCTTATAATGTAGTTTGGAGAACTGGTGCAAATGAGGCTACCTATGTCGATTTTTCATCTGACATGGTAATTGAAGGACAAACCATAAAAGCAGGTAAGTATTCTATTTTTTCAATTCCAAAGGAGAGTGGAGACTGGACTGTGATTTTCAACTCTGATTGGGACTTGGAACATGGACATTTTCAGTACAATGAGAAAAATGATGTACTTAGAGTTGATGTTGCACCCGTTTGGGAATCTTCCTCTACTGAAAAACTTTCGATTGATATTGAATCCCCCGGCTTTGTGATCAGATGGGAAAAGCTAAAGCTTCCAGTATCTGTACAATAAATCAATGTGAATCCCCAGTGTTAAAATCTGGGGATTTTTTTTGGCTTTAATTTTTTTAGTAGTTTATAGACCGATTACCCTACCTCTACCTTTCTTTCCGTGAAATGAAATATGTATCATTCATTTTTGTCTTAAGCATCACCTTAGCTTTAGGCATTTTTGTCTCTAGGCCTTTTGGACAAATACCTCCTTTGGCACCTCTTCTAGATCCCAATCATGGATTTTGGCAAAACTCCTTCAGCGAAGATCAATTGGCGGAGGAGGAATTGGCTTTAAATAGCCTATCTGCCGAGGTGCAGGTCTTGTATGATGAGCATCTCATACCGCACATTTTTGCCCAAAATGACTTGGATTTATATCGCGCACAAGGTTACATCACGGCTAAGCATCGACTCTGGCAAATGGAATTTCAGACCAGAGCAGCCGCTGGGAGAATTTCTGAAATAGTTGGTCCTGTAGCATTAGACTTGGATCGGATGACGCGAAGAAAAGGTCTTGCATTCGGAGCAGAGTTAGGTATAAAATATCTAAAAGAAAATGATCCAGAAACTCTTGCCTTGGTGGAAGCATACGCTGACGGTGTGAATCAATACATCAATCAGCTTTCCGATGCCAAGCTTCCTGTAGAATATAAAATACTCAATTATCGACCCGAACCTTGGTCAGCATATAAGTCCCTATTGCTGTTAAAGTATATGTCCGATATGCTAGTAGGAGATAGAGACCTTGAGTATTCAAACCTTAGAAAAATTCTCGGAGACTCTAAGTTGAATAGGTTATACCCTGATTTTCCCAAAGCAAATGATCCTGTTATAGAGAAAGAACGCATTTGGGATTTTCAACCTTTACCAGTCGCTAAACCAGACAGCATTAATTTTCCTAACGATGAATTGGTCCTTGAGCCTTTAGATCAGCCGGTAGAAGGCACAGGATCAAACAATTGGGCAGTTCATGGTAGCAAGACAAAAAACGGGAATCCTATATTGGCTAATGATCCGCATTTAAGTTTGAATTTACCCTCTCTTTGGTATGCAATGCAGCTGAGTACTCCAGAACATTCTGTAAAAGGGGCAACCCTTCCGGGTGCTTTAGGAGTTATTTCAGGTTTTAATGAGCACATCGCTTGGGGGGTTACGAATGCAACCAAGGATACCAGGGATTGGTACAAAATTGAATTTAAAGATGGCGATAGAAGTGCGTATAAATATGGTACTGAATGGAAAGAAACTCAGGTAAGAATTGAAGAGATCAAGATTAAAGGTCAGGAAACTTATCTAGATACCGTTATCTATACTCATTACGGTCCAGTGGTTTATGACAGGACATTCAAAAGTGATCGTCAGGATGTCAATTTTGCACTTCGATGGATAGTACATGAGGGCTCCAATGAGCAAAAAACATTTTTGAAGCTCAACAAAGCCAAGAGCCACTCAGACTATAATGCTGCTTTGGATCATTACGCGGCACCAGCACAAAACTTTGTTTTTGCCTCTAAAAGCGGAGATATCGCGATGAGGATACAAGGTAAATTTCCGCTGAAGTGGGCTGGGCAAGGTAAATTCTTTATGGATGGAGCTGATCCTAGAATGGAGTGGCAGGGGTTTATTCCGAATGAGCATAATGCAATTACACTAAATCCTCAGAGAGGATTTGTGTCCTCTGCAAATCAACATCCCGTGGACCCAAGTTATCCTTACTATGTATTTGACAACTCTTATGAGCATTACAGGAATAGAAGGCTAAACAATCGACTTACTGAAATGAATCAAATTACAGTGGATGACATGAAAGCACTTCAATTTGATAATTTCAACTTACAAGCTGCTGAAGCTTTACCAGTCATGCTCAATTTATTGGGAACCTATGAGGCAGAATCGACCGAGGCAGACAAATATGTCAAAGAGTTAAGGTCTTGGGACTTTTTTGCTGATCCCAATAAAAAAGGACAAACACTTTACAGTATTTGGTTTGCAGAAGTTATAGAGAGTGTTTGGCGGGAATTGATGGATAATAAAATTCCCTTGGTGCGTCCAAATGCCTATCAGACGATCGATTTGTTGACAAATTATGGCAATGATTCCATTTTTGACTTGAAATCAACGGAATCCGTTGAATCTGCGGAATATCATGTTCGAGTAGGGTTTGATTCCTTATTGGTGGCTATGAAAAAATGGGAAGAAGATGAAGGCGATTTTTCTTGGGCTAATTACAAGCGGACAACTATTCAACACTTGGTTCCTAATTTCAAATCATTTTCTGTAACTAATGTCTACACCGGTGGAGGATCTGGGATATTGAATGCGACAGGTAGTAGACATGGTGCAAGTTGGCGAATGGTGGTAGAATTAGGCGAACAGATTCAGGCATTTGGTATCTATCCTGGAGGTCAGTCAGGTAATCCTGGAAGTCGATTCTATGAAAACTTCATTCCTATTTGGGCTAATGGAGAGTATGTGGATTTTGGACTTAAAAAGTCCTCTGAAGAAAAGGGAATTCTTTTTAAAACAACTTTAAAGAACTAATTGATGAGGTTTATATTATTGACCGTTCTAGTGGCATTGCTTGTGGTATTTCTTAACCCCGTAGCTCCATATTGGGTAGTTATGATTGGTATTTTCATTCTTAGTGCTATCCTCAACCCAAATGGCTTGGGTGGATTTATGGGAGGAGGTTTAGGAATGGGGCTAACTTGGCTGGGACAATGTATTTATTTGGGAATTATTAACTCCAGTTCCCTGCCTGATAGAATGGGAGAATTAATGGGTTTGGGATCCGGGACCTCAATAATAGCATTGACAGGTGTACTAGGGTTTCTTTTGGGGGCGTTTAGCGGATTGACAGGTGTTTTATTCAGAGGAGTGCTTCAAAAAAAGCCTTTAGATGTGTATAAAGGTTAATTTATAATTCTTTGAAAAGTGCTCTTTTTTATCAAAAAAGAGCACTTTTATTTTTCCAATTTCCGCAAATGAGTACCTTTGTTACTCATTCTTATGGATTTTTTATGCTAGAGTCCTTAATTACTTCAAAGACCAGGCTTAAGCTTCTGATCAAGTTTTTTGTGAATTCTCAGAATCACAGTCATTTGCGTGGACTTGCTGAAGAATTTGGAGAGTCAACCAATGCGATACGCAAAGAACTGAATAACCTTACGCAAGCAGGCATTTTGATCTCTCACATCGACAAAAACAAGATAGAGTATCAAGCAAACCAAAAACATCCTTTCTATACCAACATCAGGGATATTATTAGAAAATACCTAGGGCTGGATATGCTGCTTGAGCAAATTTTGGAGCGAATGGGAGAGGTTGAGCAAGTTGTTTTGACCGGAGATATCGCCAGAGGTAGCGATACCAAGGTGATTGACGTATTGGTGACCGGTGAGAACCTTAATGATGAATATATTAGTCATTTGACAAAAAAATAGAAGGTTTGATTGACCGAAAAGTGGTTTTCTCCCTATCCTCAGGAAGAGTTTCGTCTGAGGGATTGGTTCTTTTTGATCGACAGGCTGGCATTTGATTTTTTCATTTTAGTATAATCACCCGTAAGTCACCTAATTTGGGACTGAAAGGGCGAAGCTGTGGATATAAGCAAACTTTCTGTAGAGAATTTTATAATTTTATCTCTAAAAAAACTAATAAATTATCTGATTTATAACTCGATTTAGATTTTGAAAAAAATATTCCTTGTTCTAGTCTGTTGGGTTGCAGTTGTATCCCTTTCGTTTTCACAAAGTCTAAGTAATCTCAGGACTTTGAATGTAGATGATCTTTCGGATGCTCAGATAGAGCAGCTTATAAAGCGAGCTGAATCTAGTGGCCTGTCCACATCGCAATTAGAAGCTATGGCTAGGGAGCAGGGCCTTTCTCCGCTTGAAGCTTCCAAGCTTAGAGAAAGAATTAGTAAGTTGTCTAGTACTTTAACTTCTAATACCAAATCGGGAAATCGAACAGATCAAAGGACCTTCTCAGGCGGAACACCAGATGAAACTGTCTTTGATTCTTTGAGAAAGGCAGATCCCTTTTATGACCTAACCCCAACTCAGAAGAAAATTTTTGGATATACTCTTTTTCATAATAGAAACCTTGATTTTAATCCTAGCCTCAATCTTCCTACACCTCAAAACTATGTAATTGGTTCGGGTGATCAACTTTTGATTGATGTTTATGGTGCGTCGCAGCAATCGTTTGATTTGACAGTAACTCCTGAGGGAAGAATTTTGATTCCCAATTTAGGTCCTGTGCAGGTAGGAGGAAGTACTATTGAATCTGCGACTGCAAGATTGAAAACTTCTTTAGGAAGGATATATTCAGGTCTTTTGGGAGGAAATCCTAACACGTTTTTACAAGTACGACTTGGAAACATAAGGTCTATAAAAGTATCGATGGTGGGTGAGTTGAATAAGCCGGGAACTTACACTCTTCCTTCATTTGCCACTGTTTTCAATGGACTATTTGCAGCAGGAGGACCCAATGAGAATGGAGC
>CALRRX020000258.1:0-5526 GCA_943370675.1 Reyranella massiliensis 521
CTTTTAGCTTACGCTTTTTAGCGATGTATACTTTGGCAAGCTGAACAATACCAGCAGGTAACTCATCACCTACTTCGAGTGTAAATCGATCACGCTTGAATCTACCAGAGATTTCATTTCTGGAATTGGTGTAATTCTTAACCAATTTCACAATCAGACCATTAGTATGCGCATCTTCAGTCCAGTCATCCAAAATGATGTCTGAAATCAAGTTCGCCTCTTCAGGTACGTTGTAGTTAGACTCGTCTCTGTATGGATTCTTAGCAGGGAAGAGGTTATTCTCAATATTCTTCAAATTGAACTTAACACCCTTGGTAATGATCTCATCGCCAAACTTGTGCTTAACTCCTTGAGAAGTTTTACCATCAAGCAACGTCACAAGCTTGCTGATCATTCGGGCACGGATACCAAGTAAGTCCTTGGAATATTTTGCCTTCAATTTTTCAACTTCAGCTTTTGATTTTGCTCTGTTGTCTTTGTCTTTCTTAGGTCTTGAGAAAAGCTTGGTTTCAATCACAACTCCATTCAAAGATGGAGAAGCCTTCAAAGAAGCATCCTTCACATCACCTGCTTTATCACCAAAGATCGCTCTTAGGAGTTTTTCTTCTGGAGTTGGATCCGTTTCACCTTTTGGAGTGATTTTACCAATGATGATATCACCTTCTTTTACCTCAGCACCAACTCGGATAATACCGTTTTCATCAAGGTGTTTTACTGCCTCTTCAGAAACGTTTGGAATTTCAGATGTCAATTCTTCCTCACCTCGTTTTGTGTCACGAACTTCCAACTGAAATTCTTCCACGTGAATTGAGGTGAAGATATCTTCACGAACCACTCTCTCGGAGATTACAATCGCATCTTCAAAGTTGTAACCTTGCCATGGCATGTATGCCACTTTAAGGTTTTTACCCAGGGCAAGCTCTCCTTTATTTGTAGAGTAACCTTCTACCAGAACTTGGCCTTTCTTGATCTTCTCACCTTTCAAAACAAGAGGAGTAAGATTGATAGTAGTATCCTGGTTAGTTCTTCTGAATTTAATCAAATCGTATGTTCTATACTCATCAGAGAAATTCACAAGTAACTCATCTGAGGTCAAATCATACTTTACTCTTATTTTCTTGGCATCTACATAATCGATGACACCATCAGCTTCTGCAATAATTAAAGCTCTAGAGTCAATGGCCGCCTTGCCTTCTAGACCTGTACCCACAATAGGAGCTTCAGGTTTCAAAAGTGGCACTGCTTGACGCTGCATGTTTGATCCCATCAATGCTCGGTTCGCATCATCATGCTCCAAGAAAGGAATCAAAGAAGCTGCAACAGATACAATTTGATTAGGAGCCACATCCATGTAAGAGATTTCACTAGGATCCAGTACAGGGAAATCACCCTCAAATCTTGCCTTTACTTTTTCGTTGAAGAAAGTACCGTCAGCTTCTAATCTTGCATTAGCCTGAGCGATGTTATTATTATCTTCTTCCTCTGCAGTCAAGAAAACAATATCCTCTGCATTCATGGCAACTTTCCCATTTTCCACCTTTCTATAAGGTGTTTCTAAGAAGCCCATTGAATTTACTTTAGCATGAACGCAAAGAGAGGAGATCAATCCAATGTTTGGCCCTTCTGGAGTTTCAATCGTACAAAGTCTTCCGTAATGCGTGTAGTGAACGTCTCGAACTTCGAAACCTGCACGCTCTCGAGATAGACCACCTGGACCAAGTGCAGAAAGTCTACGCTTATGAGTCAACTCAGCAAGTGGATTGGTTTGATCCATAAACTGAGAAAGCTGGTTTGTTCCAAAGAACGAATTGATGACAGAAGAAAGAGTTCTTGCATTGATCAAATCAACTGGCTTGAAATCTTCATTGTCACGAACGTTCATACGCTCTCTGATGGTACGGGCCATACGAGCAAGACCAACACCAAATTGACTGTACAATTGTTCACCAACTGTTCTTACCCTTCTATTTGAAAGGTGGTCAATATCATCAACTACTGCCTTAGAGTTAATCAAACCTATCAAGTACTTTACGATGGAAATAATATCTTCCTTCGTTAATACAATTTTGTCAGGCTCGATTTCAAGACCTAGTTTTTTATTAATACGGTATCTACCTACTTCACCCAAATCATAACGCTTATCTGAGAAGAACAAGCTTTGGATCACCTCCCGAGCAGTAGCTTCATCTGGCGCCTCCGTATTTCGTAATTGGCGATAGATAACTTCAACTGCCTCTTTTTCGGAGTTTGAGTTATCTTTCTGTAGTGTATTATAGATGATTGAGAAATCGGCTACGTTCACATCTTCTCTATGGAGAATAATAGACTTGGAGCCAGAATCCAAAATCATTTCGATGTCTTCATCAGTCAAAACAGTATCACGTTCAAGCAATACTTCATTTCTATCAATGGAAACTACCTCACCGGTATCTTCATCAACAAAATCTTCTACCCAGCTTCTAAGGACTCTCGCCGCCAACTTTCTACCAGCTGCTTTTTTAAGGGCTGATTTAGTAGCAGGTACTTCTTCAGACAATCCAAACAAGTCAAGAATGTCCTTATCAGAGCCATAACCAATCGCTCTAAGAAGTGTAGTTACCGGAAACTTTTTCTTACGATCAATGTAAGCATACATGACATTATTAATGTCTGTTGCAAACTCAATCCAAGAACCTTTAAAAGGAATGATTCTCGCAGAATAAAGCTTAGTACCATTGGTATGCTTGCTTTGGGCAAAGAACACACCAGGAGATCTATGCAATTGAGAAACGATAACTCTTTCTGCTCCATTGATCACAAAAGAGCCCTTTTCAGTCATGTAAGGAAGATTTCCAAGGAACACCTCTTGTTCAATAGTTTCAAAATCTTCGTTGTCCTCATCATGACAAAGCAATCTCAATTTAGCCTTTAACGGAACAGAATAGGTGAGACCACGATCAATGCATTCCTCAACGCTGTATTTTGGAGGATCTACTGCATAGTCAATAAACTCAAGAGTGAAATTCTCTCTCGAATCACTGATAGGGAAATTTTCAGCAAAAACTTTAAATAACCCATCTGCCCTGCGTTTCTCTGCCGGAGTATCCAATTGGAAAAAGTCTTTAAAAGACTGCAATTGAATATCGAGAAAATCAGGATAGTCTTTGACCACCTTAATGGAGGAGAAGCTTTTCCTTTCGGTTTGATTCTTGATAGCCAAGGTAGTGTATAGTTTATAGTTAAATTAAATATAAGAAAGCGACAATTATCGCTTGAAATAATGCAATTTTAATCCAGTGCATAAACAGGAAAAGACCTGACTATTTTAGTCAGGTCTTCAGCTCAATCCCTAACCTAAGGGTTAAGGATCAGCAAATTACTTAATCTCTACTTCAGCACCAGCCTCTTCCAAAGACTTCTTCAAAGCCTCTGCTTCGTCCTTAGCTACACCTTCTTTCAAAGGCTTTGGAGCAGCATCAACAAGATCTTTAGCTTCTTTCAAGCCAAGACCAGTCAATTCTTTAACCAATTTAACTACAGCTAGCTTCTGAGCGCCTGCTGCTTTCAAGATTACATCGAATGAAGTTTTTTCCTCTTCTGCAGGAGCATCACCAGCACCGCCAGCAGCAGCTACTACTACAGCGCCAGCTGCAGCAGGCTCGATGCCGTACTGATCCTTAAGGATATCTGTCAATTCTTTTACTTCTTTTACAGTCAAGTTTACCAACTGTTCTGCAAGTTGCGTAAGATCTGCCATTGTATTAATTATTTAATTGTTTTTTGAATGATTTGATAAGATTATTTTGAATCCCTTTCTGCCAAAGTCTTAAGAACACCAGTGATGTTGTTCTGTCCAGACTGCAAAGCAGATACGAGATTTTTAGCAGGAGACTGTAGCAATCCAATAAGATCGCCCAACAATTCTTGCTTAGATTTGAGATTAGAAAGCATCTCAAGGTTGTTTTCACCCAGAATTACATCTGAATCAATACCAGCTCCTTTAAATACCGGTCTAGTCTCTTTTTTACCCATCTTCTTTCGGAAATCCAAAAGAATTTTAGCGGGCAAATTGCTTGTCTCTTTAGAGAAAATAATACCTGAAAACCCTTTTAAGGCACCACCTGCCAGTTTAGAATAGTCTGCATCTAGATTTTCAAGAGCTTTTGCAATAAGTGTATTTTTATACACTTTATACTCTACACCTCTTTCAAAACAAGTTCTTCTGAATGCATTTACCTCTGCAACTGAAAATCCGCCTGCATCTGTGATATAGAAGAAAGGGCTCTCTTTCAATTTCTCAGTCAGACTGTCGATAATTACTTTTTTCTCGTCTCTAGTCATGATTAAATACCTTGAATACTACCCTTATCTACTGAAATACCAGGAGACATAGTACTGGAAATATGAATGCTTTTAAAATAAGTACCTTTGGAAGAAGAAGGCTTTAATTTTGAAATTGTCATGATAAGCTCCTTCACATTGTCCTGAATTTGCTCAGGGGTGAAAGAAACCTTACCAATACCGGCATGGATAATACCAAATTTATCGACTTTGAAATCGATCTTACCAGCTTTGACTTCTCTTACTGCCTTACCCACTTCTAGGGTAACTGTTCCAGATTTAGGATTTGGCATTAAGCCTCTAGGACCTAATACTCTACCTAACCTACCTACTTTTGCCATAACGTTTGGCATGGTGATAATTACATCAACATCGGTCCAACCGCCTTCAATCTTGGCAATATAATCGTCCAAACCTACGTAGTCTGCACCCGCTTCAGTTGCTTCTGCTACTTTGTCAGGAGTACAAAGCACCAACACCTTGATGTCTTTGCCTGTTCCATGAGGAAGGGCAACAACCCCTCTTACCATTTGATCAGCTTTTCGAGGATCGACGCCCAAACGAACGTCCACATCAACAGAAGCGTCAAATTTGGTCATGGTGATTTCCTTAACCAGTGAAGAAGCTGCCTCCAGGGAGTACATTTGGCTTGGGTCGTACTTAGAAAGAGCTTCTTTTTGCTTTTTTGTTAACTTAGCCATTTTGTTTTATTTATACTTCCCAAGGGGCTTTACCAGATACTGTGATACCCATGCTACGTGCAGTACCAGCCACCATTTTCATGGCAGATTCTACTTTGAAAGCATTGAGGTCAGGCATTTTAGTCTCAGCAATCACTCTTACCTGATCCCAGGTAACAGATCCCACTTTTTTTCTGTTTGGCTCCGCAGAACCACTTTTAACTTTGGCAGCTTCCAACAGCATATTTGCAGCTGGAGGAGTTTTTACCACGAAGTCAAAAGACTTATCAGAATACACTGTAATCAGAACTGGTAATACTGTACCCATTTTATCTTGAGTACGAGCATTGAACTGCTTACAGAACTCCATGATGTTCAAACCCTTGGAACCAAGAGCCGGACCTACTGGAGGAGACGGATTAGCCTGGCCACCTTTCACCTGTAGTTTTACATAACCAGTGATTTCCTTAGCCATTGCTTAGTCTTGTTTTTCTACTTGTATAAAGTTTAATTCAACAGGAGTATT
>CALRRX020000259.1:0-5524 GCA_943370675.1 Reyranella massiliensis 521
TTTCCTCCAAGGGATCCTTGGATAGGTCATACAGCTCCGGTTCGGTACCATCAAAATAATAGATTAGCTTGTAGTCTCCCGAGCGGACGATGGAATAGGGCACCACATCGGGAGCACGGTAATGAGGGAAATGCCAAAATAAATCCCGATCAGCCAAGCCGCCCTTTTGAAGGAGTGCCGGAACTAGACTGACTCCGTCGGTGCTCATGTTTTTTTCTCCCACCATCTCCAAAATCGTAGGTATCCAGTCCATGGTGATGATTGGCGTTTGCAACACTGTGCCCGAAGGAATCTGTCCAGGTAGAGAAACAATCGTAGGAACTCGAATGCCACCTTCATAAGGATAACCCTTGAAGGATCGTAAGTCCAGATTTACTGTGACCGGATTTGCCGGATTTCCGATGAGCCCGCCATTATCTGAAGTAAAAATGATCAGGGTACTTTCCCGCAATCCCAACCTTTCCAATTCTGCTAGTAGCTTTCCGACATTTTGATCCAGGTTTTCGACCAAGGCCGCATAGGTGGGATTCTTTTGAGTACCAGGAGTCTTCCCCTTGTATTTTTCCACCAATTCCTCAGGTCCCATGATCGGGGTATGTACCGCATAAGGTGCCCAATGGATAAAAAATTGGCCAGGGCGATTTTGAATAAATTTCATGATCTCATCCCCTTCCCGATCGGTGAGAAACTCTCCCTCCTTGCGGGGAGGGACATTTTTCAGGACATAAGTTGGCGCGGCATTTTTGGCTAGGTAAGGATCAAAATAGCTTGGCGGCTGACCTAGGTCATTGCCACCAATATTGATATCAAAGCCTTGGTCTTCGGGATGATTTCCCTCCTCACCTAAGTGCCACTTGCCCACATGAATGGTCGAAAAGCCCACTGCTTTGAGACGCTCAGCAAGAGTCAATTCCTCCAAGGGAAGAAAACCCTGATTCTTGGGAGTTTTTAAGGGTTTTCCTTCAGTCTCTTCAAAATCTGTAGGCAAAGCCAAACCCGAGCCTCCCTGAAACTTGGCCCGAATCCAGTCAGTGATTCCTGTACGAGCGGGATATTTCCCTGTCATCAAAGCTGCCCGACTAGGAGAGCAAATCGCTGCAGCAGCATACGACTGGGTAAATCTCATCCCTTTAGATGCCAAACGGTCAAGGTTTGGAGTTTCGTAATAATCGCTTCCAAACACTCCCAAGTCTGTCGCTCCAAGATCATCGACATGAATCAGAATAATATTGATGTCTTTTTTCGCTTGGGAAAACCCAGGCAAACCACTCAATATCAAGGCTGTCAACAGGAGGAGATGTTTCATTTTTTCATGTTTATGGATAGGATAAAATCAATTCATTAAAAAAATCGTCCGAGGCGCAACATGCCCCGTATCTAGCATTGTAATCTTTAGTAAGTGGTTGGTTTATTCAGTTAGTCCCCAGTCAGAGGAAGTCGGGAGGGAAATCCAAGCCCCTCCCGAGCCTCTGCACCACTTTTTAGAGGAGTTTTTTAGAAACTTTTCCAAAGTTTTGAACTTTGGAAAAGTTTCAGTTGATCAGTTCAATACTTTAAGCTCCTGAGATAGGCAATACTTTTTGGCAATGCCTCCAACTCATGATCGCCTTCATCCTCGATAAACATGTGCTTGATCCCGATTTTATTGGCTTCTCGAAGGATGGCAGGAAAGTCCAATTCACCTTGACCAAGAGGAACATCATTTTCAGGCCCGGTCAAGCCAGTCATGTCTTTGGGAGCACCTTTTCTGAAGTCCTTCAAGTGAAGCGACACCCATCGCTTGCCGTATTTTTTCAACAAAGCAGCCGGATCACCTCCGCCGAAATGCGTCCACATCACATCCATTTGCAGAGAGACATACTTGGGATCGGTATTTTCCACTAAGTAATCAAACAATGTTCCCTTACCGTAGGGCTGAAATTCGTAACCATGCACGTGGTATTTGAATGTGATTCCATTTTCTTTCAGAACTTTCCCGCCTTCGTTGAAGGCTTTGATGGCGCGATCGGCATCTTCTTTTGAAAACTGACCTCGCTTGTGAGGAATCCAGGCGCACATTACATACTTGGCGCCAAGAGCTTTTGCTTGATCTGCGACTGCCTGTGGGTTTGACTCCAATTGCTCAAAGCCTGTACCGGTAGAAGGCAAAGAAATCCCCCGATCGGCCAGCATTTTCTTGAAATCCTCAACGCTTACACCCTTGGGTGCTCCACCTTCAAACTCGGTAAAGCCCATTTTTTGGATGATGTCTAGCGCTTCAGGAACGCCATTTTTCCATTGGTTTCGGAATGTATAGGAGGCAAAGCCAAGCGGAACCTGTAGCATCGGATCGCCTTTTTTCTGGGCTTGAGTTTCGGAAGGGGTAATAATCCAAACCAAAGCGAGGATAACTAGTAGAACTATCTTCTTCATAGATTTTTTGGGTTATGAGTTCCCGCAGATAAACGCAGAAAAAACCGCCGATCCACGCTGATTCATCTGCGGAAATCTGCGGAAATAATCTGCGCAGATCTGCGGGAAATCTATTTTACAAATTCAATTTATTCAATTCCTCCACAGCATAGTTAGCTGCTCGGGCAGTGAGGGTCATAAAGGTCAAGGTTGGGTTTTGGGTACTGGCACTGGTCATACACGCACCATCGGTCACAAAGACATTTGGGCAGGCGTGCAACTGATTATACTTATTGAGCAATGAAGTCTTTGGATCATTTCCCATACGGACACCACCCATCTCGTGAATGTCCGAACCGGGAGGAGAACCTCGGTCTTCAACTTTGATGTTTTTGAAGCCCATTCGCTCGTACATCTCCGATTGCTGCTGCACAAAGTCTGCGGTCATTTTATTGTCATTGTCTTTCCATTCGACCGACATGATGATTTTAGGAATGCCGTATTTGTCTTTCTCTTCTGTAGAAAGGCGCATGTGATTGGACTCGTCGGGCACCATCTCACCCTGCATCCAGGCTGACATGCCCCAAAGACCATACTTTGGATTGAGGAGGCTGTCGCGCAAGGCATCACCGATCAGTTCACCATTTCCATCCAACTGACGACTGGCAGACATCCCAATGGCATAACCACGGAGAAAATCCGTCTCTTGCCGGTAAACATTTCGGAAGCGAGGCATATAGGCATGCCCGGGATTTCGCCCATCGTTAAACTTATCCAAAAACCCTTCGAATGTTGCATAACCACTTCCTCGGTAATTGTGACACGTGATGAATTTACCCATCAGACCGTTGTCATTTCCCAGCCCATTGGGAAACCTGGAAGACTTGGAATTGAGTAAAATCGCATTGGAATTGATCGTGGAAGCATTGAGAAAGATGATCTTGGCATAAAACTCAATCGCCTCATTGGTATGTCGATCGATCACTCTCACGCCTATCGCCTTTCCTTTTTGCTCATCGTAAAGAATGGACTCGACCACAGAATCAGGCCGTATAGTCAGGTTTCCTGTTTTTTCCGCCCAAGGCAAGGTAGATGCATTCGCCGAAAAATAGCCTCCATACACACAGCCACGGTTGCACATGTTTTGGTTTTGGCACTTGTTCCGCCCCTGATCCTTGTGAATCTGCTGAGGATCAGTGAGGTGGGCACAGCGACCCTGAACGAGGTGACGATCTGATCCATAGAGTTCCTTTAACTTTTCCTTATAGTATTGCTCCACACAGCTCAATTCGAATCCCGGCTGGACCACCTGATCGGGCAACACATCCAAGCCATCTCGACTGCCAGCAAATCCTACGAAGGTCTCCACGTAGGTATACCAAGGTTCCATGTCTTTGTACCGTATCGGCCAATCCACCGCGTAGCCATCCCGAGCTGGCCCTTCCCAGTCAAAATCCGACCAACGCTGCGTACCCCGTGCCCAAAGCAGGGATTTTCCTCCCACATGATAGCCCCGAAACCATCGGAATGGCTTTTCCTCGATGTAAGGCTGCTCATCCTGCGCCAAAGCCCAATGCATGGTCTCTTCCCTACCCCAGTTGGCAGCACCAACACCCGAGCGCTTTTCGATAGGGACTACTCCACGAAATTCAAATTCCCAAGGGGCTTTGGAAGCTGTCGGATAGTCTTCAATGTGGCGAACCATCCGACCCCGCTCAAGCACTAATGTTTTGAGTCCTTTTTCGGTGAGTTCTTTGGCAGCCCAGCCACCTGAGGCACCCGAACCGATGACGATGGCGTCGTAGGTGCGTTTATCTTTAGAATCTTGCAACATGTCGTTTTGGGTTTAGGCTTTTTCAGAAGGCACATCCACGCATCCTTTGTAATACCCCGGTGCAACCTGGTAGCCACGGTATTCGACCATCACCTCTTTCACTGTGGTGAATCCCATCACCGTGTTGGAGCGCATGAGTTCATAGAATTTCTTCTGCTCTTCAATTTCAGAGTTTTTCAAGGACAGGAGAACTTGCTCTCTTTCCTCTTGAGACATGTCTAAAAAACCAGATTTATTTAAAGCCTTCAGTTGGCTTTTGATCAATTCCTGATCTTCTTTTTCGTAGCATTTTTCAAAAAGCTTAATCAGAAACTGATCGGTCCCCGTGCTCAAAGCGCCGATCGGCATGGCATCAGCAGAAGGTAAAATCGGAGGCAATCCCTCCGGGATAAACGTGTCTGCAATGGCTGAAATCACTTGTTCCTCTTCAAAAGAGAAAAATCCAGCGTGAGTCACTCGGTCAATGATTTGCCACTTCCAATCTGCAAAGACCAGTCCTGCGATACCAGCAACTGATCCACCGATGATTTTGAGGGATTTACGTCTATCCATAGCCTAATTATTTTGGGTGTAAGGCAATATCCAAGTTAATTTTTTTTGAACTCGAGCAAATCAAAAAAGGCCAGAATTCCATAAGCGGAAGTTCTGGCCCTCTTTATCTGGTCAATTGGAATTACTTTCTATAATCCAAAGGAGCTTGACGATTGCCCACCAATGCTTCGTAGGTAAATCCTTCTCCTCTTCTTTTATTCAGTTCTTCCAATGCTTTTACAGTCACGGAAGGATCTTTAAAAATGTCCATGGCAGTAAGCGTCATCGTTTTGGCTGCGTTGATCATTCCTTTTTGTCCAATACTCATACCACCAGCGGCTACCGCCTGCCAGGTATGCGCTGAAGTCCCAGGAACCCAAGTAGCGGTCCCCAAACCCACTGTAGGTACCAGCCAGCTGATGTCTCCTACGTCGGTAGAGCCTCCTCCACCTTCCTCACTGACTACAAACGGTACGATTTTAGTCGCATCATCCGGAGTAGCTTTTACGCCGGCAGGATAAGTTTTGATGATATCCATAGCAAACTTTCGCTCTTCGGGAGTATAAGTCACCCCGCCGATTTTTTCCAGATTTTTATGCATGATGCGAGCCAAGGTCTCATTAGGCAAAAGATTGTAAACGCCATTGATCACTTCGTATTCCATGCGGGTTTGAGTACCCAAAGCTGCACCTTCGGCGGCCTTCACCATTCGCTCAAAAATCTGCTTTACCACCAATGCATTTGGATGTCTCACGTAATGATAGGACT
>CALRRX020000260.1:0-5493 GCA_943370675.1 Reyranella massiliensis 521
GTACTCTTCCATTCGGGAAGCCTATTACCTCTACCACAGACAGGGCCTAGATGTAATTCAAAGCAATCCGGATGAGGCGTATAAGAATATTTTAGCGGCCATTCGACTCGTCTCAGAAGCAAATAAATTGCAGCCAAATGGGATTTTCACCATCAGTTTCGTGGATGCAAAAGGGGATGAAATTTCTCAAATTCTAAAAAATGCCCCTTTCGAAATTCGTGAAGAAGCGGTTAAGTTACTACTTGAGGTAGATCCAAATAATGCCAGAAAGTACAACGAGCTTCTCAGAAGCTAAGCCCAGTTTTTTTAGCTTTGTCCCAAAGCCCAACTAGTCCATGCTTAAGTCCCTCAGTATCTCGAACTATGCCTTAATTGATCAGCTGCTGATGCAGCCTAGTCCTAAGCTGAGTATGATAACCGGTGAGACAGGAGCTGGAAAATCCATCATGCTCGGTGCGGTAGGACTGCTCTTAGGTAATCGGGCAGATACCAAAGTTTTGCTGCACGACGATAAAAAGTGTGTGGTGGAAGGGGTCTTTGACATTCGTGAATATGGATTGAAGTCTTATTTTGAAGAGTTGGAGTTGGATTATGAAGAATCGTGCATCATCCGAAGAGAAATCAGTGCAGGGGGGAAGTCACGTTCCTTTATCAATGATACTCCCGTTTTGCTCGAGACCTTGAAGGTGCTAGGGTCAAAATTGATGGATGTGCATTCCCAGCATGATACCTTATTGCTAGGAGAGGGAGCTTACCAATTGAGTTTGGTGGATGCCTTTGCACAAACACAGAAAGAGTCAGTGGCTTATCAAATGGCTTTCAAGGCATTTAGAAAAGCAAGGAAAAATTTCGAGGAACTCAAACAGAAAGCCTTTGAGCTCAAAAAGGAGGCTGACTTCAATCAGTTTCAATTGGACGAATTGAGTGCCCTTTCACTTCAATCAGGAGAACAAGCAGAACTCGAGTCTACTCAGGAGATCCTCGAAAATGCCGAGGAAATCAAGCTCAAGATCAATGAACTGCTTTCCATTTTCCAGGATGAGCAATTTGGAGTCATTCATGGTCTCGGCCAAATCCAGCATGGATTGCAAACCTTAGAGCGACTTGCGCACAAATTAGGAACCTATCGAGATCGGTTTCAGACCGCATTTATAGAGTTGAAGGATATCGTAGAAAGCTTATCAGACGAGGAGGCCAAAGTAGAAGTCGACTTTGGAAAACTGGATCAAATCAGAGAAAGGCTAAGTAAGATTTATCAGCTTCAGAAAAAGCATGGCGTACAGACTGTGGAAGAGTTGATCGTGATCGAAAGTCAACTGGCCGAAAAAGTGTTTCAGTTTCAAAACTTGGACGAAAGTCTCGCTGAGGCAGAGAAAATTTTTCAAAACTCGGAAAAGTCTATGCTGGAAGCAGGAAAGATTCTGAGTGAAAAAAGAAAGTCCTGTTTCCCATCCTTTGAAAATGCACTTCAGGAATTACTAGCTGGCCTAGGTATGGAGAATGCAAAGATCAAATTGGACCTTCAAGCAATTTCCCCATCGACTTCAGGATTGGATGAAGTGGAGATCCTCTTTTCAGCGAATAAAGGAGGAACTCCCCAGCCTCTGAAAAAAGTAGCCTCTGGAGGTGAATTTTCACGATTGCTCTTTGCTATCAAATACCTTATGGCGGATAAAATGGCGCTTCCAACTTTGATTTTTGATGAAATCGACACAGGAATATCAGGGGAAGTAGCCCTCCAAATGGTGCGGATGATGAAGGATATTTCTCAGAATCACCAAGTCATTTGCATCACTCACTTGCCTCAAGTAGCCGCCAAAGGGGAGTCCCATTACTTTGTCTACAAGGATAATTCCTCAGACAAGACCATCTCCAAAATCAAGCTTCTTCAGCCGGAGGAAAGGGTACAAGAGTTGGCAAAAATGATTGCAGGAGCCAATCCATCAGCTTCTGCTTTGGCAAGTGCCAAAGAGCTGCTCCAGAATTGAGGGGTGAACTCCTAAATTTTGTCTATTTTTACCCGAATTTTTGAAATCAATCAAATAGCTATATGCCAGAAAATTTGCTCAAAGGAAAAGTTGGAATCATCACAGGTGCCCTTGATGAAAACTCCATCGCTTGGAAGACAGCCCTCAAAGTAAAGGAGCAGGGAGGACGATTTGTCCTGACCAATGCACCTATCGCCATGCGAATGGGAGCCATCAAAGAACTTGCAGAAGAATGTAATACGATTGTGATACCTGCAGATGCTACCGTGGTGGAAGACATCGAAAAGCTCTACGCGGAAGCCAAGGAGTTTTTGGGTGCTGATTTTGATTTCCTTTTGCATTCAATAGGAATGTCTCCAAACATCAGAAAAGGAAGATCCTACGGAGATCTCAACTATGACTGGGCGATGAAATCTTACGATGTGTCAGCCATTTCTTTTCATAAAATGATGCACGTAGCTGAAAAGATGGACATCATGAAAGAGTGGGGTTCGATCATTGGCCTTTCTTACATCGCTGCTCAGCGTGTTTATCCATTCTACACAGATATGGCCGATGCCAAAGCGCTTTTGGAAAGTATTGCAAGAGGGTATGGTTACCGATTTGGAAAGGCAAAAAAAGTCAGAGTGAACACCATTTCCCAGTCGCCTACCAAGACTACCGCAGGTACAGGAATCGGTGGATTTGACTCTTTTTTCAACTTTGCGGAAGCGCTATCTCCACTGGGCAATGCTTCGGCAGATGCCTGTGCTGATTACATCGTGACCCTTTTCTCTGACTTTACAAGGATGGTGACCATGCAAAACCTTTTCCACGATGGAGGATATTCCTTCACTGGGATTTCGGAAGAAATCATGGAGAAGTTCAAAGATTTGTAATAAAGTCCGAATTTTATAGAAGCCTCGATATGATTCGGGGCTTTTTCATTTTCCAGCTGTCCCAAATTGATTTTTTGATTTCCGATTTTCGCCTAACTTATCCAACCAAAGCATCCACCAACCTTATGTTGAAAAAAATCACTTTACTTGGCCTTGCTGTATTTTCTTTTACAGTCGTGGCTATCTCCCAAATTATGCCTTCTCCTAATCGGGCAGAAGGCGATGGACCCTACGACAGATTGATCATTCGGGGAGTCACCCTGATTGACGGTACGGGTGCACCTCCCATCGGTCCAGTAGATATTGTGGTCGAAAAGAATCGAATCACTCAAGTTCAGACGGTTGGGTATCCGGGATTGGATATCAGTGAAAACCGCCGACCAAAGGCGGATGACAAAACCAAAGTCCTAGACCTCGAAGGGCATTATCTGCTTCCAGGATTTGTAGATATGCATGGTCATATCGGAGGAAATGGTCAGGGAACACCCGCTGAGTACGTTTTCAAACTCTGGATGGCACACGGGATCACCACCGTCAGAGATCCATCCGCAGGAAACGGTTTGAATTGGGTGTTGGATCACAAAAAGAAATCGGCAGCCAATCAGATTACTGCACCAAGAATTCTTGCCTACACTGCTTTTGGTCAAGGGGCAACTTCTCCCATCACGAATGCAGAGCAGGCTAAGGCTTGGGTAAATGAAAACAAAGCCAAAGGGGCTGATGGAATCAAGTTTTTCGGAGCAAAGCCTGAAGTGATGCAAGCAGCCATTTCTGAAAACAAACGAATCGGATTGGGTTCGGCGATGCACCATCAGCAGATGGATGTGGCCCGCTGGAATGTGCTTCACTCGGCCCGCGCAGGTCTCACCACTATGGAGCACTGGTATGGACTTCCGGAAGCCCTCTTTACAGATCGAACTATTCAGGACTTCAGATTGGATTACAACTATCAGAATGAGCAGCATCGTTTTTCCGAGGCAGGAAACCTATGGAAGCAAGCTGCAGCTCCTTACTCTGAGCATTGGAATAAAGTCATGAATGAATTGCTTGAGCTTGATTTCACGCTTGATCCTACCTTGAATATCTATGAAGCGAACCGGGACTTGATGCGCGCTCGTACTCAAGAATGGCATGATGTTTACACACTTCCTTCGCTTTGGAGATTCTATGCCCCAAATAGACAGTCGCATGGATCGTATTGGTTTGACTGGACTACCGAGCAGGAGGTACAATGGAGAGAGAATTACCGTCTTTGGATGACTTTTGTCAATGAGTATAAAAATCGTGGAGGACGTGTGACTGCGGGTTCTGATTCTGGATTTATCTATCAGCTATATGGTTTCGCATACATTAGAGAATTGGAAATGCTTAGAGAAGCAGGATTCCATCCATTGGAAGTCATTCGTTCGGCGACCATGTATGGTGCAGAAGCATTGGGAATGGATAAGGAAATCGGAACTGTCGAAGTGGGCAAGTTGGCTGACTTTGTGATTTTGGAAGAAAATCCATTACAAAATCTAAAAGTGCTTTATGGTACTGGAGCTATCCGTATCAATGATAAAAATGAACCGGTTCGAGTTGGCGGCGTGAAATACACCGTGAAAGATGGAATTGTCTATGATGCCAAAAAGATGCTGCAAGATGTAAAAACCATTGTGGATCAGCATAAGGCTAGAGAAAATGCCAGAATTACCCAGCCGGGCTTGGATTGGTAATCTAGTGACTCATTGAAATTATAATTGAGGGCGGAGCTATTAGTCTCCGTCCTCATTTTTTTTACCTTACCTCAATACCCAAAAACCTACAGCTATGCCCCTAATTTTTGCCAATGGCGTAAATCTTTACTACGAAGAATATGGAACCGGTGACGAAACTATCGTTTTTGCACACGGACTTCTGTGGAGTCACATGATGTTTGAAGCACAGATCGCAGTACTTTCCAAAAGCTATCGGGTGATTGCTTATGATCATCGGGGACAGGGAAAGAGTGAAGTCAAAGCCCCATTTGATATGGATACGGTAGCAGATGATGCCGTAGCTTTAATGGAGACGCTTCAACTTGGGAAGGTTCATTTTGCGGGTCTTTCCATGGGAGGATTTGTTGGGATGCGCTTGGCAGCAAGGAGACCAGATCTGGTAAAAAGCCTGATTCTCCTAGAAACATCAGCAAACGCAGAACCTGTGGAAAACCTTCCCAAATACAAAACGCTCAATGGCATTGTCAAATGGGTTGGGATTATTCCACCCATAGCTAATAAAGTCATGCACATCATGTTTGCAGAATCTTGGCTCGCAGACAAAGCAAATCAGCCTCAAATCAAGCGCTGGAAAAAGGAATTGATGGGTAATAGAAAAAGCATTACAGGACCAGTAGAAGGAGTGATTTATCGAAAAGGTGTCGAGGAAGAATTGGGAAGGATTTCCTGTCCTACTTTGGTGATCGTGGGAGATGAAGATGTAGCCACCAAGCCCGAAAAAGCAAAATTTATCCAAATGGGAATAGCAGGAGCCAGGCTCCATGTCATCCCGAGTGCCGGTCATAGCAGCTGTATTGAAAAGCCCGAAATAGTCAACCAATTATTGAAAGACTGGATTCATTCAAAAAGCTAAAAAAAAGCCCCGAAGGG
>CALRRX020000261.1:0-5487 GCA_943370675.1 Reyranella massiliensis 521
AAAGCTGCTGACTTCACCGTTTTCGACAAAAACATCATGGAAATCCCTGAGGATGAGATCCTGCAAACGAAGGTGCAGATGACTGTGGTGGGAGGAAAAGTGGTGTATAGTAAGCAATAAGCGGTTTGACAAAACAGAATTCAGAAAAAGGCCTTGCAGGTTATGAATACCTGGAGGCTTTTTTTATTTGATAGAGTTTTTGTTTAAGTCAAAAAAGAAAGGCTGAAAGTAGAGTTTGATCTACTTTCATTGGCCTTCGTGGTCTCTAATTAATACGAAGGCCATAAAATTATCTAATCACCTTATAATAAGGGTTTATAAATCATATAAACTAAATTTTAAGAAAAAAATTTTACTTAATTTTCAAGCAATTCAACAATGAAAAATTTTGATTTTCTAAAATCTTCCTAGAGTAGTGAAATAATATTTTATAAAATCTGGGTTTTCATCTTCCGTACTTGGACATGCTAAACTTAGGCACGTTTCGATTTTTGTATTTTCGAATTTTCCTTGAGTTATTCGAAATAGTAAGGCAAAATTTTTATCTGAACGGACTTATATGAGGATTTTAGGTTGGATTTTGGGTTTCTCGGTTTTGCTTCTTTTGACTGGTTGGTTCTTATTTCAAACTAATTCAAATCCAACAAATCATGATTGGGGGAGCAGCTACCTTGATCAGGCTTGGGGCAAAGCCTCCCAAAGTGGTAAAAATGAAAATATGGAAACTGCTGATTCCACCTGGAATTTTTCTACTTGGAAATTACTCCCTGTTGGGCTGGTTCGCTACC
The DNA here is from genome assembly GCA_943370675.1 of Reyranella massiliensis 521. Lineage (GTDB taxonomy): Bacteria > Bacteroidota > Bacteroidia > Cytophagales > Cyclobacteriaceae > Algoriphagus. Next base: position 789 of record CALRRX020000261.1, read on the forward strand.
CTGATTTTGGACCATTGGATTTTTTGAAAAGAGCAAACTAAAAAAGAAAAGTCTAAAGGACTTCAAGGACTCCTAGTTCCTGATTAAGCTACTTACTTGGATTTGCAGAAAAATTGATTTGCAAGATTATTAAAACCTGCCTTTTTCTGACCCTTTGCTAAAGCATTAACTCATCTTTTAAACATCCCGTTAAGCACCATATTAATTCTCCTAAATTTTCTAATCATGGCTTTCAAATCGTTTCAAAGGACTTCAACCTGTTTTCTCACTTTGATCTTTTCAATTTTTGCGTCTTTAGCTTATTCCCAAACTACCCAAAACTCAAGCGCCTATTTTCATGGAAACTACTCCAATCAACCCGTCATTACATTCAAAGAAGGCTTTCTGAATAAAAACACCTACTACCTCGATGGAGAAAAATCCAGTCCAAAAGATGTGGCTGCTTTGATCAATTCCGTCCAAACGGAAGACTTCAAATTTTTGCCCTCCCAACGAAAAAAGAACTTGGGAACAGGATTGCTACTTTCTGGTTTGGCTGTGAACCTTGGCTCAATCGTCCACTTATTCACGAATGAAATTACTCCCACAAACGTCCGCCCTTGGTTTTTAGTAACCTTTGGCAGTAGTGTTCTTCAGTCCACAGGGAATATCTTAATCAGAAATTCTGATAGAAGAATTGAGCGTTCACTTACAGATTTCAATGCCTATCATTATGCTGGAGGGGCAGATGCCTTTTTGAGTATGGATGTAAGTGCAAATTTTTTCGGTACTGAAATAGACATTTACGAGGGACCAATGCTCCTTCAAAAGGATCAAGTGCAGTCTCGACTGAAGTCTAATAAAGAAGCCTATACCCTGTATGAAAAAGTGATCAAAAGACAGCAAGTGAGTAAAGTGACCAATGTGGCCAATACAGCCCTTGGATTCGGAATTATATTCGCAGCGGTGGGATTTCAAAGACAATCCTTCACCCAAAGTCAACTCTTACTCCCTATGACTTTTACAGGAATTGGACTAAATGTGTTCTCAAGCTTTTTCGAACGAAGAACCCGGAATCTGACAAGGAAGGCATTGCATAGCTATAATTACCAGTAGGTAGGGACTTGTTTTAGCTCAGATTTTTTGGACATACGTTTTTAATGAATATTGAAAGAATGATTAATTAGCCCACCTGAGCTTTCTTACAAGAATTTCATTTCTTAAAACAGCTTCCTATAAAAGCTTGCCCATTCCTGCTATGATTAGATGAGCATCAGTTTTTGCGGATCCATCACATTTTCATCCTGACCTCCAAAAAATTCCTCTATTTTCCCTGTCTAATCAACTTACCATGAGAAAACACCTACTCCTTCTTTGGCTTTTTGCCCTGACGATTCAGGTCACTTTTGCCCAAGACGCACCCAAACCCATGTCTTGGAAAGACGTGGCCACCTGGAAGTCCATGCCCGGCGGTGGGTATAAACTTTCACCTGACGGCCAATGGATGGCTTATGTCCTCACCGGAATCGAAGCGGATGGAGAATTGATCCTCCAAAAAGCTGCGGACCCGAAGAGCAAAAAGTCCTTCCCGATCGGAAATGCGAGTTTTGCCAGTTTCGAATTTAGCGACAACAGCCAATGGATTGCCTTCAAGGAATACCCAAAGTATGCCGAAAAACAGGCCAATGAAAAAGCCAAAGGCAAACCCCTCAAGGAAAAACTCCACCTGATCAAACTTGGGACGGAAGACAAAAAAACCTTCGAAGGAGTCAGCGGATTCAGTTTCAACAATGAGGCTTCTTCCCATTTGCTTATCACCCTACCCAAAGAAGGAAATGGAGATGCCAAAGGCTCTGACCTCCTGATCTACCACCTCAGCTCGGCCAAGTCTCAAAACCTCGGAAATGTGCGCGAGCATGCCGTAAACAAAGCCGGGACTCACCTCGCCTACACTGTAGATGCCGCAAATTCCCAAGGAAATGGACTCTATCTCCTAACCATGGCAAACAACTCCATCCAAGTGCTAGACTCCGACGAGGCAGGCTACCAAAGCATCAACTGGACCGAAAAAGGAGATGCTTTTGCCGCTCTGAAGATGAAAAAGGACAAAAAGTACAAGCAGGAAAAAGGTGCTGTACTCGGCGTGAAAAACCTTTCCAATCCTCAGGTGACCCTTTACGAACCAGCCAAAGACTCCCTCGGATTTGATCAGAAATACACCATCAGTTCTAACCGTCGGCCGATGTGGTCCGATGACTTGACGCGACTTTTCTACGGCATTCATCCCTTGGTATTGGCTGAAAAAGAAAAGCCAAAGAAAGAAGTCAATCAAGATTCTGTGAAGACAGCAGAGTCAGAAAATTTAGCCAAAATCATGGCTGACACCACCATCAAGTCGATCGCTGATTTGCAAAAAGCCATCGGAAAACTCAATTCCGCCAAGTCCGACGACAAAAAGGCCAATGATGCCAAGAAGCCTGAAATGACCATTTGGCACTGGAACGACGACCGCCTCCAATCCCGTCAACAAGTATTGGAAAACATGGACAAGAACTACAGCTTCTGGGCCATGTATGACGTGACGGGCAAAAAACACTTCGCTCTGCAAGACAGCAGCATGAAGGATCTCAGCCTGTTGCCATTTCAGCAGTTTGCCTTGGGATCTGATCAGCAGGCTTACGAACTCGACATCAATCTTGATGGACAGACTTACCGGGATTATTTTATTGTGGATTTGAAAACAGGTGCCAAAACTCCTCTTTTCGAGAAGTTTTACCAGCCTTCTTTTGCTTCTATGCCACGTCCTTCTACTGATGGAAAAAAACTCCTTTATGGCAAGGATGGTCACTTCTACGTCTATGACATCACTGCCAAAACCCACACCAACATCACCGAAAAGCTTCCTGTGAGTGTGGTGGACGTGGAAGATGATCACAACGTCATTAAGCCACTTTATAACCCACTCGGATGGAGCAGCGACAGTCGCTACGTGCTTGTTCGTGACGGTTGGGATATCTGGCAAATACCCATGTCCGCAAAAGAAAGCCCTATCAACCTGACCCAAAACGGCAAAAAAGATAAGATCCGCTATCAGTATCGAATCAGCTTAGATTCGGATGAAAAAGGAATCGATTTGACGAAGACGGTCTTTGTCCGCACTTATGGTGAAAACACTAAAAAGAGTGGCTTTGCTACCCTAAGTCCTGCCAAGTCTGGACTCACGGCCGGTGCCAAAACACTGCTATGGGAAGATGCCAACATCCAAGGGTTAGCCAAGGCAAAAAAGGCCGAGGTCTATACCTTCACCAAAGAGAAATCCAACCAACCCACTCAGGTATTCTTGGGAGATGCCACCTTGGCCAATGCAAAGCAGGTCACCGAAAACGCTCCTGACGCAGGAAAATTTGCCTGGTCTACCGGAGTGAAATTGATCGATTATGTAACTACCAAAGGCGATTCGCTTCAGGCGGCTTTGTTCCTTCCCGCAGGATATGTGGAAGGTAAAAAGTACCCTACCGTGGTGTATTACTACGAAAAGCTTTCCCAGACACTCCACAGCTGGGCAAACCCCGGCTACAGTGGCACAGGCTGGAATCCTTCTCTCTATACAAGCAATGGTTATGCAGTTTTGATTCCAGATATCGTCTACAAAATGGATGATCCGGGAATGTCTGCCGTGTGGGCAGTACTTCCTGCAGTAGATGCCGCGATCAAAACCGGTGTGATCGACGAAAACAAAATGGGCCTCCACGGACACAGCTGGGGAGGATACCAAACTTCCTTCCTGATTACACAAACCACCCGATTCAAAGCCGCGGCAGCTGGTGCGCCTTTGACCAACATGATCTCCATGTATGATCTGATCTATTGGAATTCAGGAGGAGGAAACATGTCTATTTTCGAAGCTTCTCAGGGTAGATTCCTCGGCGGTCCTTGGGAAAACTGGGACGCTTACGAGCGAAACAGCCCGATCTATCATGTGAAAAATGTACAGACCCCGTTGTTGATGCTGCACAATGACAAAGACGGTGCGGTGGACTTCACCCAGGGTGTGGAATACTACAACGCACTTCGCCGATTGAAAAAGCCAGTGATCATGGTGCAGTACCTCGGTGAAAACCATGGTCTCGGTAAACTCGAAAACCGCAAAGACTACAGCGTGCGCATGATGGAATTCTTCGATCACCACCTGAAAGGTCTTCCTGCTCCTGAATGGATGAGTAAGGGTGTTCCAAGGCTGAAGCTTGGCGATCACTTGGAGGAAAGAGCTTTTTAAATTTCGGAATTTTGAATTCGGATTTCGGATTTAAAATGAGCCCTCAATTTTGAACTCAAAAGTGAAAATCCCCCGATGATGGTCCATCGGGGGATTTTTTTGTGACATTTTTTAAGGAATTGTCTTTTTAAAAATGACAATTCTTGAATTTTAGAAAGAGTGAATCAGGTGAATTAGATCAACTTTCTATTCTGAATTACCCTAACTAGCTACTTGGCTAGATTATTAGCGATAGAGCTTTTTGTCCAAAATGTATTGCTCCACTTTCTCGGGAAGGAGATAGCGCACGGAGTAACCTGACTGAACTGCCTGACGGATAAAAGTGGCTGAAATATCCAGCAAAGGCGCATCGATCAGCTTGGCTTGGGGATAGGCAGGAAAATCCGTTTCACCCGGACGGGGATAGACTAACAACTCATACTGAGCCAAAATAGCCTGGTGATT
>CALRRX020000262.1:0-5478 GCA_943370675.1 Reyranella massiliensis 521
GATCTATTTGGTCGAGTTCTAAGATTTCAACTTCATCGGGGATTTCTAGGGTGATAAGGTATCGATCGGTAGGAAGATCTTCCTGCAGATCCAAATGAACTGATACTTCCAAAATTGCCAAGGCTCGAGATTCAGCTGTATACACAATCCGAGTGGAAAGACTATTCCATCGAAATCCTTCCGAAAGTGAAGCTCCAATTCCACTCAGCGCAGAATTGAGATATTTTTCTCGCTCGATTCGAAAGACCAACATTAGGCCAGATTACCGTATTCCAGTCGATTCAGACAGTTTTTTACCTCCTGAATCCCGGTGATCGAATCAAAAAAACTCTCAGGCGACGTGCCGCCGAGGGAGGGATTGGGTTTCTTTAACCACCGGAGAAATTTTTCAGTTTCTCCATTAAAAACTTCGATTCCAAAATCCAGAATTTCTGTGATCAGCAAAACTGCCTCGGATTCTTTTCCACCGAGTAGTGCATTTTCACGCCTTTTTTTATTGTAGGTAGTTTGAGGAATTTCAAAAATGGTCAACACATCTCGGATTGGTAAATTGATTTTTTTTCCGATCACTTCCAATGCACTGAATGGAACCCCTTCGCGACTGATAGCCACCCGCTCCAGCTTAGATTTCCAAGAATAGTTTCTCCCTTCAGTTTCTAAAATCCAGCTTTTGGGAGCTTTATTCTTTTCTGAAAAGGAAGTTGGATTAAATTTTTTTCTGGCTAAACTCATCTCAGATGTAGTAAATTTGCTATTAATATATAACAAATTTGTTTACTTGTGTTTATCTAAGAAAAAAAATTGAACATAGGATTCAACTTCTTTTTGACGATTTTTGGGAAGTCACCTAATCACGGTTTATCATGACCTTCCTCTCCATCCGCCACCTGTCCAAATCCTACGATTCCCATGTGGCTTTGCATGACTTTTCACTAGAACTGACTCGAGGGGAGTTTTTGTCCATCGTTGGAGAAAGCGGTTCGGGAAAAAGTACCCTGCTTCGTATGATCGCAGGGTTGATGACTCAAAGTGAAGGAGAGGTTTGGCTGGAAGATAAACTCATCGAAAATCCTGCTCAAAAGCTGGTACCGGGCTATGATCAGATCAAATTAATCCATCAAGATTACCAGCTTTTTCCAAATTCTACGGTTGAGGAAAATATCAGTCGTCCCTTGCTTCAATACGATGCCAAGTATCGGCAGCAGCGTGTCAGCCGGCTGATGAGCCAGTTGGGATTGGAAAATTTCAAGGATCGCTTGCCTCGGCAACTCAGTGGTGGACAGCAACAAAAGGTGGCTATTGCGCAGGCCTTGGCTGTGGAGCCGGAGGTATTGCTTTTGGACGAGCCCTTCAGTCACCTAGACGCGATTCAGAAACGAAAGCTGATTTTTGAATTGAAAGAACTCCTTCAAGAAATGGGAACCACGGTCATTTTTGTCACCCATGATTTGGATGATGCCCTTCGTCTGACTGACTCGTTATTGATTTTGCAAAAGGGGAAAGTAGTGCAGAAAGGAAATTCCAAAGACCTCTGTGAGCATCCCAAATCCCGCTATGTGGCGAGACTTTTTTCACCCATCAATTTGATTCCTGATCGATTCAATAGTTATATCCGCCCTGCAGATGTTCGACTTAGAACCCGAGGCGAACTCTTAGGACATGTCGTGGAGCAGCGGTACTTGGTGCATTACAATTCCCTGCTGATCCGACTTCGAGAAGGAGGGCATATCTGGGAAGTCGATGACCCACTGCGCAAATACCAAGTAGGCGATCGGGTGTATTTACAATTCAATGAAGAAAAAGTCTTGGTGCTTAAATCTTAGATAGCCGCAAAGGCCGCGAAGAGAAAATGAGAGAGCACAAAGAGGGATTTTGAGTGTTCAGTGGTCATTAAACAGTGATCAGCTTGTGGTCAGCAATGAGCGCTGTTACTTAATACTTTTTTTCTTTGAGAACTCTTATTTCCCCTTTGTGCCCTTTGAGGTAAAAACTGCCTACTGCGACTTTTTACTGGTCACTCAATCATGCGCTCCATGAGCCCCATGCACATGTCCGTGTGCCAACTCTTCCTTGGTCGCTTCCCGTACTTCCAGGATATTTCCTTCGAAATGCAGATCAAATCCCACCAAAGGATGATTGAAATCCAAAAGCAATTGCTCACCCAAATCTTTTAGGATTTTAGCCTGCATGCTGTAGCCGTTTTCATCCATAAGAGGGAGAAAATTTCCTTCCTCAAGCATCTCCGGAGAAAAGCCTCTTTCGCCAGAAAACTGCTCTTTTGGCAAAGTAATAATCAACTCATCGTCTGCCTCTCCATAAGCATCTGCCATAGTCAAGGTAAATGAAAAGTCTTCCCCTTCTTCCTTTCCGGCCAATAGCTCTTCAAACTTCTCTGGTAATCCGCTCATGCCAAAAAGGAAGTAAAAAGGATCTTCTTCGTCCCGAATTTCCACGCTGAAAGGCGCCGATTCGATATCGTCCTCTTCCTTGCTGACCTTGAGTTCGTAGGTCAAGCCTACCACAGTATTGGTGTTGATTTTCATCTGTTTATAATTTGATTTTTAATTGTCAGATGGAATGCCCAGGATAATTATTCCCCTGCGTGAGAAGCATTTTCTCATGGGCATTTCATGTTTTTCGATGATTATTACTTGGTAAGGCCGTATTTGATTCGGATTCGGAGTCTTTCTTTCAGGACATCCCATTTGCTTTTTGGAGTAGAGCTGCGCAAAGGTTTGGCAGAGCGAAAGACAAAATACTGGTAGTCTTTTTCTTCGAAGAAAAGCCCGTAGGTTTCCATCTTTTCCAGATAAAACCCATTAGCTGTGATGTTTTTGATCAAGTCTCCTGAGTCCAAAGGCTGATCGATCACTTGGAGTTTCTCGGGTTCATTGTCGATCATCCACTGCAGATACCTTGGGGCAGGAATGTGGATGAAAATGACCGAATCTGCATGGGAATGCTTTTGGATATTCTGGAAAAGGCGAAAATGCTGGTCAACAGGGATGTGCTCGAGCACGTCAGGAAAGACAAAAAAGTCGAAGGTCTCGCCCTTTTTGTCAAAGTCAGACATGTCTGAAACTTCGAAATTCAAGTTCTTCTGGTCTTTCCACAGAACCTTGGCTTTCTCAATACTTTCAGGTGAAATATCCACTGCCAATACCTTTCCATTGGGTACTTGCGTAGCCAAAAGATGAGAAACGGTGCCAATTCCACAGCCGACTTCCAAGATGCGGTGATTGGCTTGCAATCCGGCTTGCTTCACTTTGTCCAGGATGCTTAAATGACGGGAGTTGATTCCTGTTTTTGCCTGCTTTTCGGCAAATTGGTCATAGAAGCTGACGACTTTTTCTTTACCCTCAGGCTGCTGCATCGGATTTTTTGTAAGTGATGAATATTCCTCCAATCAAGGCCAAGACAATCAGGTATTGGAAAATAACCATGGGCGTCTTGGTGGCATAATAGCTCTTGGGAGCAAATGTAAAGACAATTTCATGGGAACCCTGAGGAATTTCCAATCCTCTCAGGAGGTAATTGACCCGAAGAATATCAGCTGCCTGACCGTCGATGGTAGCATTCCAACCTGTTGGATAATGGATTTCTGAGAATACCGCCAATCCTCCTTGAGTCATTTCTGCCTGGTATTTCAGTTCGTTTGGACTTTGGCTGATCAGATTTACTTGTCCAGCGCCTGCTTTCACCGCTCCAAATTCTTGGGTATTTAATGTCGCTTGGGTTTTGGTATTCAATTTTGCCAGTTGATCCATTTCTTCCTGATTGGTGGAGATCGAAACGATTTCACTCGGAACCCATGCAGGACCGTTTGCCTGAGGATTTTCAAATACGCCATTTGCTTCATTTCCTGCGATCAGGTACTTGGTGTTGAGCATGTTGATCGTGCCTGTAGCTTCCCAATCGAAAGTGCCTTCTTGGGCTTTTTTCACAAATTCCTGCAGCTCAAACTGTAGCCGATTGTCCACCAAGTCTTGGTAGCGACGGAGTTTGGCTCCATGGTACCCTCCCAAACTATTGAATCGGTAGCTTGTACGTGCACCTTGGGTCAGGCCTTCTGTGAGCGGAAGGACTCGGAAATAGCCATTATCTTGGGCGATAGCCTGTTCGGCGGGAGTCTCAGCAAAAAACTGACGGGAGGGATTTGCCTGGAAAGACTCTTCATTCAAATAGCGACGGTTGATCGTCCACACGTCGATGGTGATCAAAGCAATCATCCCTGCACCGAGGATAAGTTCGGAGATTTTTCCTTTGAGATAAAAATAAATCAAACCGATAGAAAGGGCTACAAAGGCAAAACTTTTCCAAGCCGAGGCAGAAAGCATGCTTTTTCGGTCAGCTTTCATTGCAGTTACCAGCCAGTCTGGAAAATTTGCATCGGCTGCTCCTTCGAATCTGAAAAACGCACCGGCAGCCACTGCCAAAATCAAGGTTAAACCAGCCACTATTCCTCCTGAGATCAGAAGTGGCTTCAGTTCTTTGGTTTTCGCCAAGCGTTCCAAAGCAATCATTCCCAATACGGGAACTGCAAACAGCGTCATGCCTAGTGCCATGGATACTGCTCTGAACTTGTTGTATCCCGGTAAAATGTCGAACAACAGGTAGTTGAACCAAGCGAGGTTTTTGCCCCAACTCAGCATCAGGGAGAGTACGATGATGGTGCCAAAGGTGATCAGGCTTTCTTTTGGCGCAGCCCAAATCCCCAAAACTGCCAAGAATACCAAGATCACGCTGCCGTAGATCGGCCCACCTGTAAAAGGCTGATCACCCCAATAGGTTGGAGCGCCCTTTAGGAAGCCATTGATTTGCGCCGCATCGATACCTTGACCACGAAGGGCTTTTTCTGAGGCGGAATCTTTTGGAAGAGGCGTATTGCTTCCCCCTCCATAAAAGTCAGGAACCACCAAGGTCAAAGTTTCCATGATTCCATTTGACCAACCAAACGCGTAGTCTTTGTCCAAACCGGCTGAGGCAGTTTCTAAAGTGGCTTTTCCTCGGGTAGAGTAGGGGCTGTATTCCAGGGCTGTGGCCAGTCTTCCTAGATTTCCCCCCACTGCCAAAACTGCACCGATTACCAAAAATCCAATTGTTTTTGACAGTCCGCCGATGCCTTCTTTTTTCCAATCAAACACCAATCGAACGATCACATAAATCACCGAAATGATCAGCGTGTAGTAGGTGATTTGGAGGTGGTTGAATTTGAGTTGGAGCAAAAGTCCAAGTGCTAACAGCGCGGCTCCGAGGATTCTTTTTCGATCAAAAGCAAGATGAATACCCGCCAGAATAAGAGGAATTAAGCAAACTGCCCAGATTTTGGCATTGTGACCTGCCTCTAGAGAAAGGAGATTGTAGGTATTGAAAGAAAAAGCGATCGCTCCTGCAATGGAAAAAATCGGTCTTACTTGAAAACTCAAAAGCAACACGTACATGCCCAGCATTCCGAAAAACAATCCGTTGATCGGGTGG
>CALRRX020000263.1:0-5425 GCA_943370675.1 Reyranella massiliensis 521
CTGACGGTTTTTTCTTCTAGGACAAGTTTGTCACTTTGATCCAGTGTGATGATGATTCCATCCGCTTTCCCAAAGAAAGTCATAGCTTCCATTAATCCATCGAATTCACGCTGCTTGTTATCTCCATGCACTTGTTCGGTTACTTGTATGACCCATTTGCACTGTTTGTTTTCAAATACAATGAAGTCGCATTCTCTTCGCTCATTGAAGTAGTATAGCTCAAAATTCTTTTTCCTCAACAGGATAAACACCAAGTTCTCCAAGAGTCTGCCGCTGTCACTGCTAAAGCTGAGCGAGTTTGCTTTTGCAAATCCCGTATCGATGGCATATACTTTTTTGGGATTTTTCGAAATGCTTTTGGCTGACCAGCTGAATTTTGGTAAGAAAAAGAACAAGTAGGCATCTTCCATCCAAGATAAATAGTCGGAGACTGTGCTAGGAGAACCCACATCAAATGTCTTTCTTAAACTGTTGATGCTCGTCGTCTTTCCCACATTAGACAGGAGAAATAGAGCGATCTCCATCAGCGTTTTGGTGTTTTTGATACCATAGCGGATGGCAATATCCCTGAAGACGATGTCTTTTAGAAGATTCTGAAGTACTTCGGGATTTCGGTCTCGGAGAAATTCTGGAAACCCTCCCGAATACAGATAGTCTAGGAAACTCTCCTTGCTGTCTTCGAGCTCGCTGTATGCTAAGTATTCGGAGTAGGAAAATGGAAATATCTCATAGGAAAGGTGGCGTCCAGTCAGCCTTGTACCCAACTCGTTGCTGAGCAGAGAGGCATTGGAACCGGTGATATACACTTTGCTTCCGCGGTCGTGTAGCTGTCTTACAAAAACCTCCCAACCAGTGACATTCTGGATTTCATCAAAAAAATAAACGGCGACTTCCTCCCCAAATACTTCATCCAATTTAGAAAAGTCACTGACCTCAAATCCGAATATCCTTGGATCTTCAAAGTTCAGGTAGGCATATTCTTGATGAGTATTGGTTATCAGCTGACGCATGAGGGTGCTTTTACCGCAGCGTCGTATGCCTGTGATTACTTCTATATGAGTACTTGAAGGCTTAAATCCAGCGATTGCTTCTCGCTCAGTGAGCTTGGTTTTTTTTGATAGTCCTTTTTTCTGCCCACTGACTGCTGCCGCTAATTCTTCCTTAAGTACCATTTCTCTAGTGGTTTATCGCCCTAAAGGTAATATTTATTTTGAGGAAGTATAAAAGTTTACTTTTAAAAAGTATAAAAGTTTACGTTTACAACGTAAACTTTTATACGATTTTAGAGAATTGGAGAGATTACTTAGCCCAAGTCATCCATAGTCACCAAAGGAACATCAGACCTGTTCAGATCTTTCAAAGGAACATACTCTTGGTTAGGATAGATCCAGCCCTCGTCGGTGAGTTCCCAAAGCAAAGGGGCTAGGTTTTGAACTGCCGCTTTGCAGCCTTGGACGATGGCGCCCATCTTTCCTGTTTGTTTCGAAAGTACTGCCTCGTTTTCGATTTCGAATGGTCCAGAGAATCCTTTTTCCTTTAGAATAGACACAAAAGCCCTCCAATCCATCGAGTCACCTAATCCAAAACCGGGAAGCGTAGCCTCGTAATGATGCCTATCCCAGGGATTTTTGCTGGAGCTGATTCCCAGCTTTTCCGCCCATTCGGGGCGGATCTGCTGCAAAGGATACATATTCCCCCAGAATGGATCCGGTACGTTTCGGGTAGATTTCACGTGGATTCGCTTGAGCCTAGACATGTCTGTATGCTTCATGACCTCCACCGGATCGGTGTGCTGCCATACGTCGTGAGAAGGGTCGTAGATTTCCCCGTGATTTTTTTCCGGTACCAGTTCGTACATGAGTTTGCGGGCGGCAAGTACTCCGGTCAGGTTATTGAACGTGCCAGTAAAACCCGAACTTCTCCAGCCTTCCATCGGGCAGTTTTCATAAAGAACAGTCACACCGAGGCTATTGGCATATCGAATGATTGGTCCGAAAATTCGCTGGTATTCCAGCAGGTTTTTCTCAAATCCGCCTTCCTGATTGCCGAGTTCGTGGTTGTAGCCTACGAAAGTTCCAACTTTCACGTCGTTTTCATCCCCTCCAAGCAGATAGGCCATGCGGATGAGGCGAAGCAGGTGATTTTGGTTTTTGATTCGGTGGATAGGATCGCCTCCAATCAGATTTTCAAATGCTCCGATAGAAAGACGGAGTTTAGCTCTATTGAATTGATTTATCAGGGATTTGGCTTGATCAGGGCCGAAGTTTTCATAATCTAGATGGGTGGCTACAAAGTCATCTCTTGTTCCGTCTTTTCTAAAGACACAGAGGTCGAGACCTTGCACTCCTATTTCTAGTGCTTTTTGGACAGTTTGATCCAGATTGAGCTGGTCAAAAGCCGAAGTCATGATCCAGATTGGGTTTGCCATGTGTTTTGGGTTTGTGCTAAAAATAAAAGAAAGACTTTGACTGGGAAAACACTCACATGGTAACCGGCGAAAAAGAGTTCCAAGATTTATTTGGGCTATCTTTGAAAAATGCGAAGTGGAAAGAAAACGGTACAGGGAAGAAAGTTAGAAATCATCAAAGGAATTCTGGAAATCGAGGACGTGGAGTCCATAGAATTTTTAGAGGCTTTCCTCAGAAATAAAATCCGAAGGATTTCCAAGGAGGATCTATTAGAGGGAGGATCGACAGCAGAAAAAGATCCTACGCAAACTAGTTGAGAGAGATAGCTTAGGTTATCCCTCCGAATACTTTCTCCGGATTTCCACTTTTTGTTTTTGCCTATCCCAAAGGGCTTTTGCCAAGTCTGCAGCCACATGGTCAGGTTCAGATTCATGAAGGATTTGCTTCAGCTTGTTTTCTGAAAGATCGACTCTGTAGCAGATTTGAAGCAATCGTTCTAAGTTTCGATCCATCAATTGGCCGATGGCTTTAGCCAAAATTTCAATTGCTTTTTCTTCAGAAAACTCCTCTTTGACCTCAGGCAGTTGGAAGTCTTTGGTGATTAGAGAGTAAGTTTCCTGTGAGATAGGTTGAGCCATGTGTCAAATCCAAGAAAAAAGCCCCGATCACTCAGGGCTTAGGAAAATTAGGCGTTTTCTTTGGTTTCTGTACTTTCTTCAAGCACTTCAGGCGCACTTTTTCGGATCAGTTGATACCATGCGTTGAGTTTTTTGATATCGGAGATATACACTCGCTCTTGGTCAAAGTCAGGAAGAACTGACTTCAAAAAAGCTCTCAATTCCGAATCGGAGGAAGTGGAATCTACTCCGGTGTCTCCTTTGTATTCGGCTTCGATTTTTTTCATCACGGACTCGAGAGGCTCAGCACCTTCTTCGGTCATGGTGTAGATCGAAATATCATTGAGGATGGATACTCTCATGGACATGCCTGCCACCAATTTGGCTTTTTTCTCGTCCAGAGACTCCAAAATCACTCCCGAGCGAGTCGGTTTGATGATTTTATACAAACCCGGCTTTCCGGCTACTGTAGCAATGTCTTTAAAATTCATGGTCTTCTTTATTCAGGCTGCAAATATAGAACTCTCGCTTAATTTCTTCCTTCGGCTTCAAACTCCGATACCAATTCGTATAAGAATCCGCTCAATTCCTCTTTTCCTTGGCTTTTTTCTGCTGAGGTTACAAAGTAATCAGGCGTTTCTCCAAAGATTTCTACCAGCTTATTTAGAAAAGCTTTGACGTTTTTATCTGTTTGGGTTTTGGACTGCTTGTCTGCTTTGGTAAAAGCTACTGCAAATGGCACATTTTCTTCACCACACCAATTCAAAAACTCCAAATCGATGGTCTGTGGCTCCAACCTGCTATCGATTAGTACAATTACCCCGCATAGATTTGCTCTGGTGGTTAGGTAATCGCTGATCATTTTTTCCCATTTCACCTTTTTGTCTTTGCTCACTTTGGCAAAACCATAGCCAGGCAAATCTACCAAGTACCAACGGTCATCGACATTAAAATGGTTGATCAATTGGGTTTTACCTGGTTTTTGGGAAGTTTTAGCCAGTTCTTTCACACCTGTCAGCATGTTGATCAGAGAGCTTTTTCCCACGTTGGATCGTCCGATGAAAGCGATCTCTGCCCTGTCTGGTTTTGGACATTTCTTTGAGTCGGTATTGCTTACTAAAAAGGCTGCTTTTCGGATCATAACTTTTCTATTCGTGGCAAAAATACGCTTTTATTTCGGAAGGCCTTTTAGCCTTTGATTTCAACAATTTTCGATTCCTCGGGTTTGTGTAGTAATATTGCGCCACCAAAGAAGATTCGTGATGTCCGTCGTACCGTATAAAGATAAGCAAGACCCAAAGAAGGCACAGGTAGCTGAAATGTTTAACAACATCAGCCCAAAATACGATTTACTCAACCATGTGCTTAGTTTGGGGATTGACATCGTCTGGAGAAAAAAGGCGGTGAAAATGCTTAAAAAGGATCAGCCAAAGCTAATTTTGGATATAGCCACGGGCACAGGAGACTTTGCTATCGAGGCGCTCGCTTTAAATCCTGACAAAATCATCGGAGTAGATATTTCGGAGGGTATGCTCTCTGAGGGACGAAAGAAGATGGTAAAGCGTGGCCTATCCGACAAAATTGAAATGCTCCTCGGTGATTCTGAAGGATTGCAGTTTGAGGATAATAAGTTTGATGCGGTCATCGTTTCATTTGGAGTCAGAAACTTTGAGAATCTGGAAAAAGGTCTGGCAGACATGTATCGGGTACTTAAGCCGGGCGGGAAAACCGTTATTTTGGAATTCAGCAAGCCAAAAGCTTTTCCAATGAAGCAGGCTTATGCGTTTTATTCCAATGCGATTTTACCGCAGATCGGTAAAATTGTATCCAAAGACAATTCTGCCTATACTTACCTTCCAGAGTCCGTTCAGGCCTTTCCGGATGGAGAGGATTTTCTGGCAGTTTTGAAAAAAGTCGGATTTCACAGCACCGTATGCAAGCCACTCACTTTTGGAATCAGCTCCATCTACGTAGGTCAAAAGTAACTTTCCTTTTCGTTTCTTTCCTGTTGTTGGGTGTGCAAGGTTATGCCCAGGGATTATTCGGCCTGACCAGTACTTCCGGTTCTGACGACAAGGTGCTTTCCTATGGTTTTTTCTTAGCGACTCACACTGCTACTTACCAGATTAAGTATTCAGATCTATACTTTAATCAGGCAAGTACCCCTGGTAATCAGATCTATTCAATTTATCCCAAATACAATCCCGGATTTTCGTTGGGCTTTACCGGTATTTTGAGATTTCATGATCAAACCAATCTTCTCTTTACTCCTAAAATCGGGTTTTACGAGTACCGGGTGGATATCAATTATGTAACTGGTACTACCACCACTTTCCCTGGAACAGGAAACAACGTTGCTCCGGTGTTGAGTAACCTCGGCTACCGGACTGAAGAATTGGT
>CALRRX020000264.1:0-5408 GCA_943370675.1 Reyranella massiliensis 521
GAGATTGCTAAAGGAGTTTCAACCTCGACAACTTTGTAGTCCATCGTTTTAGAAATTTCGTAAGCTAGGATTTCCCCTAGACGTTCCAGATTCTTTCTAAATCTCATTCGATCCTTTTGGATATGAATACTTCTCAATTCAGAAATAAACTGATTGGCAATGCTGGGTTCTTTCGAAAGGATGTACATGCTTCAAAAATAAAAAGAAAAACCCGGCTTGGCCGGGTTTTCAAAGTTCATTATTTGATCTCGAAGCTAGCTCTTCGTGCTAGTTGCCGAGCATCTTGGGATGATTTATCTACCGAGGTATCTTCTCCATAACCTTTGAATGAAAGTCGAGAAGCATCAATGCCAGATTCAATTAGTAAATCATAAACGGCTTTAGCTCTTTTCTCCGAGAGTTTGATATTGTAGTCTTCTGTTCCTAATTCATCAGCATATCCTTTGATTTCAACTTTTGAGCCTGGGTTTCTTTTCAGAAAATTTGAAATATAGTTAGCTGCACTAATTGAATATGGAAGTGGCTTATAGCTGTCAAAAGAATAAAACACATTGACATATCCATCATTGATGGCTTTTCTTAGGTAGTCCACTTCGGAAATCTCCTGCACAACTGGACAGCCATTTGTTGATGTTGGTCCAGGTACAAACGGACATTTATCCAAATGGTCAGGTGTGCCATCTTGATCAGAATCTTGAGTAACCCCTTGTGAATTTACTCGAGAACCTGCTGGCGTATTTGGTTCTTTGTCTAAGTAGTCAGCGACTCCGTCACCATCTGAGTCTTTCAACATGTCTTTAATTCCAGTGATCGACTCTTCCAATTCTGCCTTTGTTGCATATTTATCGGATGCGATATACCAGTCAGCATGTTGTTCTGCTTTACCCAGGTAGAAATTCAATCCGATTGTTCCAGTCCACCAAGTTCCTGTGGCGTGAATAAAGGGAATCTCAGGATCGAATGGTCTTCCGTTTTGGTTAAGTTCGTTCCCATCAAAAGTTAATCTTTGACGTCCATTTACTGTCGTTGAAATAGTTCCGCTTAGACTAATCTTGTTACTTAAAAAATAGAGAGCTCTTAATTTCCCTGTAAAGCTGTAAACGTAATCGGGATCAAAATCATTAATTATTCGAGTTTCCTGATTTAATCTTCCAAATCCAAAGCCTGTCTCGGATAGGATAGTGAGTCTTTTTGCAAATGATTCGAATGACATAATTCTACCCCAGTTGATCACACCGTTGACAGAAGCATTCAGATAATTTGATGAAAATTCTTTTGTTCCTTTAGCTTCGTTGAACTGTCCAAAACCAATTCCACCACTCAAACCAAATTTCTCATTAATCATTCTTCTAACTCCTAAATCTGCATGACCTATATTTAGTGTTGGGGAAAAGTAACCTGGAGTAAGGGGCCCCATAGGTTTATTGAATCCTCCTCCTACTTCAATTGACCACTTATTGTAATCTGATTGGCCACGAGTAAAGGGTGCAATACCTAAAATGAAAATGATGATTAAATAATTTTTCATGTTGATTTCTTGTATTTGGGATTAAATCGTGCTCAAAGGTAAATAATCAAATGGTTCAAAAATGAGAAAGCCCATCCAATTTGGATGGGCTTTCTTTATTGTTTGAGTTTTACTTTACTTCAAAGCTTGCTCTTCTTGCCATTTGTCTTGCATCCGCAGAAGCTTTATCTACCGAAGTATCTTCACCATATCCTTTGAAGGAGAGTCTTGACGAATCGATACCGGATGCCACTAGAAGATCATAAACTGCTTTTGCTCTTCTTTCAGATAATTTGATATTGTAGTCTTCTGGTCCAAGTTCGTCAGCATACCCTTTAATCTCAACTTTTACCCCAGGATTTCTTTTCAAGAAATTAGAAACGTAATTGGCAGCGCTCACAGAGTATCCAAGTGGTTTGTCACTATCAAAAGCGTAGTATACATTGACGTATCCATCATTAATAGCTTTCTTTAGATAATCAACTTCCTGTCTTTCGGCTTCAGCAGGAGGACATCCATTTGAAGAAGCAGGACCTGGCTGGAAAGGGCATTTGTCCATATGATCCGGAGTACCGTCACCATCAGAGTCTAGTGTTGAACCTGAGGAACTCACTCTTGCACCAGCAGGAGTATTCGGCTCTTTATCTAAATAATCAGGAACACCATCTCCATCAGAATCTTTAAGCATGTCTTTGATTCCATTAATTTGGCTTGCCAGTTCTTCCTTGGTTGCATATTTGTCAGCAGCAATGAACCAGTCAGCATGTTGAGCTTGCTTTCCAAGATAAATGTTCAGACCCAATGTACCAGTCCACCAAGTGCCGTTAGCTCCATAAAAACCGTTGGAAATATCTGGTCTAATTGCAGTTGCACCGTCGAACGTAACAGTTTGTCTACCGTTTAGTATGGTAGAGATATCACCCACCAAAGCAATTTTCTCACTTAGTTTGATTTGTGGGGTAATGCCGAAGATCAAAGTGTAAACATTATCATCGAAGTCATTGAGTCGGTTTTCTTCAGGATTCACCAAACCTATACCTGCACCACCGTGCATTAATAGGTTGAATTTTCTGGAAAAAGACTCAAAATTCATGATTCTACCAATGTTCGCTACACCCTGAAGGTTAAGTCGATTGTACTTTGTGTCGAAACTTGGACTATTCCCTTCCACTTCTTTGAATGAACCGAAACCATAATCAAGTTTGGCTCCAAACTTTTCATTAAACATGTATCTGACACCAAAGTCGACATGTCCAATGTTTAAGGTTGGAGATAGATAACCTCCCGTTAGCGGGGCCATTGGTTTATTGAAGCCAGCAGTAGCTTCGATTGACCATTTGTTAAATTCCTGGGCATTGGATACTAGAGCCAATGAGCCAGCCATAAGGGTTGAGAGTATAAATTTTTTCATGACAAAAAATTTTTGTTCAAGGTTTATGTGATTGATAAATGTAATTACAAATTTATAAACTTTTAATTTACTGCAAATCTAGGCCTTTTATTTAATTACCAATCCAATATCTTAAATTATACTTAGATATTGAAGCTTTAAAACCCAAGTTGCATATATAATGCCAAATAGTGACCTCTTGTTCGAAATTCTTTTCATCGAATCAACTTCAGGTGATGAAAGCAGAATCTCACTCTATCTTTTAGAATACATCCAAAAACGGAAGGCAACTTGGAAGGTTTTGCCAAAGATTTATTCTGGGGAGAATTTTCATGATTGTATCCTTTTAAAATTTGGAGATCCTAGAACTGCGGTTTTTGCCCATATTGATACTGTAGGTTTCATGGCTAGGTATGAAAATCAGTTAGTAGCAATTGGTGGTCCGGAGATTATTCAGGGGGCTAAGCTTTCCGGAAAGGATAGTTTAGGGGAAATTAAATGTAGGTTAATTGGGGATGAGGAGTGGTTTTACCACGATTTTCCAAGAAAAATCGATAGAGGTACTCGATTATCTTTTGCTCAAAACATCAGAATAGATGACGAATTTATTCAAGCAGCTTACCTTGACAACAGGTTGGGAGTTTTTAACGCGTTAAAACTGTGTGAGGAAATCGAGGATGGATGGGTCATTTTTACAACATATGAAGAACATGGCGGTGGAAGTATGCCTTTTTTACTTGATTTTATTCAAAAAACCTCCCCTATAAAGCAAGCCTTAGTTTCCGATATAACTTGGATTACCGAAGGTGTGACTCACCATAAAGGCGTAGTCATTTCAATCAGAGATAAGTTTATTCCCAGAAAGAAATTTTTGGATAGGATTATTGGACTTGCCGAACAAAGTGGGATTCCGTTTCAGTTAGAAGTTGAAGCCCACGGAGGAAGTGATGGAAGAGAAGTTCAGTTTTCTCCATACCTCATTGATTGGTGTTTTATTGGCGCTGCTGAAGATCATGTTCATACTCCAGATGAAAAGGTTTCTTTGAAGGATCTTGATTCAATGATTAAGATGTATAAATTCCTATTGGAACGATTATAGTTTGTCAGAATGAAAGAAATAAAATTTAAAGAGAAAAGTTTTGAGATTTATCTTCCAGAATCTCAAATTAATTCAAGGATCATTGAAATCGGATCCAAAATAAAAGAGGATTTTGAAGGAGAGGAAGTAATAGTTTTAGGGGTGCTAAATGGCTCTTTCGTTTTTATGGCTGATTTGGTAAGGAAAATTGACACCTCTGTCCAATGTGAATTTTTGAGAATTTCCTCCTATGAGGGAACATCAACTACTGAAAAAGTTAAATCAGTATTAGGGCTTTCGGTAGATATCACTGGTAAAAATGTAGTCCTTGTCGAGGATATTGTAGACACGGGAATCAGCATGAACTTTCTTCTGGCAGAACTTTCCAAGAATAATCCCAAACGATTGGCTATTGCAACCTTGCTCTTCAAAAAGGAAGCTTTTAGGTTTAATTATCCTTTGGATTATGTGGGTTTTGAAATTCCCAATAAATTTGTCGTCGGTTACGGCCTAGATTATGATGGGTTGGGAAGAAATCTCCCTGACATCTATCAACTTAGTACCATTTAAAATAGACTCTAAATAATGCTCAATATCGTTCTTTTCGGCCCTCCTGGTGCAGGTAAGGGTACCCAAAGTGAAAATATCATCGCAAAATATGGATTGACTCATCTTTCTACAGGAGATCTGTTTAGAAAGCATCTTGGGGAAGGTACCGAATTAGGCATTCTTGCCAAAGGATACATGGATCAGGGGCATCTTGTACCAGATGAAGTTGTAATCAAGATGGTGGAGGATAAAATCAGTTCTACCAAAGAGACAAAAGGGTTCATTTTTGATGGATTTCCTCGTACTACAGCCCAAGCAAGTGCATTGGATAAAATGCTTTCTGGGTTAGGAATGAAAATTTCAGGAATGATAGCACTCGATGTTCCTCAGGATATTTTGAAAGAAAGAATTAAAGAAAGAGGAAAGACTTCTGGGAGAACAGATGATCAAGACGAAGATAAAATCAACACCCGAATTAAAGTTTACCTTGCAGAGACACTGCCTGTGGCAGTATACTATGAAAAGCAGGGTAAATTCCACAATATCAATGGTGTGGGTAAAATAGATGAGATATTTGACCAGATCTCCAAAGTGATTGATAGCTATTGATTCCCTTTGATTTCTTAATTTTGATTTTCCAAGACTTGGCTAGGCTCTCGGGCTTAGCCTTTTTCTTTATTTGACCATGGCCGATTCAAACTTTATTGATTATGTGAAATTTTGCTCCAGATCTGGCGCAGGTGGTGCGGGTTCAGTTCATTTCCGAAGGGAAAAGCATGTTCCTAAAGGCGGGCCTGACGGTGGTGATGGAGGCCGTGGGGGACATATTATCCTTCGCGGTAGCTCTCAGTTATGGACACTTCTTCACCTTAAGTATAAGAAGC
>CALRRX020000265.1:0-5407 GCA_943370675.1 Reyranella massiliensis 521
TCATCTTTTAAGTCACAGATAAGTAGAAAGGTTTGCATGCAAGTACTATTTACGATTTTTGATTTACGAATTTTCCGAGTCTTTAGAGCTTATCTTCAGCGCTAAAATTTGAGAGTAATTAACTCCCCAGCTTCCCTACTTCCTAGCTCCCCAACTTTTTAACCCTTATTGCAAAAAGCCAAACCATCAAGAAGCAAATCAAAGGCAAGACAAAAGAGAAGTTCACCTCTGGCACCCCCAGAATCGTTACATCCGTGTAGCCTGTACCTCCTAAGTCCAAGACCATGCCTTGTAAGGTTGGCATGATCGCTCCACCTACAATTGCCATCACGAGGAAGGCTGCCGCAAATTTGGAATCCTCTCCGAGTCCTTCCAGTGCAATGCCATAAATGGTTGGAAACATCAAGGACATGGCAAAGCTGATTCCCACCAAGCTATACAATCCTGTCAGCCCAGGTAGAAAAATAGCTCCAAGGGTAAATGCCATGGCCAAGATGGCAAAGACAGATAAAAGCCTTGCAGCCGGTAATACTCTAAGCAAGGCGGTGCAAACCCATCTTCCTACCAAAAATACTCCTAAAGACGCATAGGCATAGTTTACCGCGTCATAGGTAGTGATCCCAATTGACTCAGCATACTGGTAGATGTAGGTCCAGACCATAATCTGAGCACCGACATAAAACATTTGTGCCAGCGTGCCTTCCACAAAGTTTCTGTTTTTTACCAGCCTTTTCATAGTAGGGCCAAAATCCACTTTCCCGTTGGAGTCTTTATTTTCCGGCATTTTGACCAAAGCAATCAAGACCAAAATGGCCAAGACCACTAAGCCTAAGATGACATAAGGGTCTCGAATCACCATCAAATCATTGCTTTTTACCAAAGCCTTAGAGGTAGCGTCTAGTGTGTCGTAGATCAACTGACCATTTTCATCGGTATTGTTGCTCTGTAGAGAATTAAGGATAAAAGTCTTTGCCACAAAAAGGCCAGCCAAAGCCCCCATGGGATTAAAGGCCTGTGCCAAATTGAGTCGCTGAGTAGCGGTAGCTTCAGGACCCATGGAAAGGATATACGGGTTGGCAGTGGTCTCCAAAAATGCCAAGCCGAAAGTCAAGATGTACAAAGCAGCCAGAAAGAACCCATAACTCTCCCAAGCCGCGGCTGGATAAAATAGAATTGCTCCAAAAGCATAAAGTCCCAAACCCAACAGAACCCCGGTTTTGTAAGAGTATTTTTTAATAAAAAATGCGGCAGGTAAAGCCATGGTAAAGTATCCTCCATAAAAAGCCAATTGCACCCAAGAAGCCTGGGTATTATTGAGCTCCAAAACCCGCTTGAAGGCGGCTACCATGGGGTTGGTAATGTCATTGGCAAACCCCCAGAGTGCAAAAAGTGAGGTGATTAAAACAAATGGGATGAGAAGGCTTTTGGGTACGAGCGCAGGTTTTTGGTTCATAAGGATCGGTCAAGATGGGTATAGCCACCGTCTACATAGAGATGCTGTCCGGTGATGTGAGCGGCTTTTTCTGAAAGAAGAAAGATGGCCATGGAGGCTATTTCTTCGGGTTTGGTCATTCGGTTTCCCAGCGGAATTCGCTTGCTGATTTCTGTCAGTTTTTCTTCAGGATTCGGAAAGGATTGGATCCAGCTTTCATACATGGGCGTATACACTTCGGCCGGTAGAATGGCATTGACACGAATCTGGTAGGGGAGGAGCTCCACTGCCCATTCTCGGGTAAGTGCTAGTTGGGCACCTTTTGCCGCCACATAGCCGGAAGTACCGCCTTGGCCGGTGACGGCGGTTTTGGAGGAGATATTGACAATTGCTCCTTTGTTTTTTTTCAACTCTGGAAGCGCAAAGTGAACCAAAGAAAAGTAATGATGCAGATTATTGGCAATGGATTTTGCAAAAGCTTCAGGACTGCCATTTTCTAGGCCAACTCCGTCATTTGCTCCTGCATTATTGACGACTCCATCGATTCGTCCAAAAACCCGGGTGGTTTCCTCGATCACCTTTTGGCAATCTTCGGACGAAAAAAGTCTCCAAGGAAGGTGAAGCGCTTTTCCTTTGGCTAAAGCCAATAGCTCTCTTCCTTCTTTTTCCGAAGGATCGATGATCACAGGGATAGCCCCTTCTTCAATCAGTCCTCGGGAAATTGCCCCGCCAATCCCTTTGGCACCGCCAGAGATCAGGATGACTTTGTCTTGTAAGTGAAGGTTCATTTAAATAGGTAATTTGAAGTGGGAAGGAAGAAGTGATCAGTAAGTAAGGTTCGGTGATCAGTAAGTTGTGTTCAGTGATCAGTAAGTTGTTTTCAGTAGGTAGTGACCAAAAGTCAGTTGTTCGTTGAGTGATAAATATTGGTAGACCTTAGTCCGAACTTCTATGAAGTTGAATTCCAGTTTCAAGTTATAAGTATCATGCTTTCAATTCGATAGGCCGGTTTTGTCTAAAGCGCTTTTATTTAAATCTTATAAAATTCCAGCGCTGTTTCACCCATGATTCGATCTTTTTCGGAGGGTGAAAGTTGACTCGTGAAATCGTCTACCACACGATACACCTGCTCGTATTCACCAGCCACCAAGCAAACGGGCCAGTCGCTACCGTACATCAGACGCTCTGGTCCAAAGAGTTCGAGGGCGATTTCAAGGTAGGGTAAAAGGTCTTCTGCTTTCCATTTTTTCCAATCTGCCTCGGTGACCATTCCAGAGACTTTACAGTAGATCAGTTCTCTTTCGGCGAGCGGGGCCATTTTCTTTTTCCACTCTTTCCATTCTCCGTCTTTGATCAGAGGTTTGGACAAGTGATCGATGACCATGCGCTGCTCGGGACACTTCTTGACTAGATCCAGTGCCGCATCCAAATGCTGGGGAAAAAGCAAAAGATCATAGGCTAGGTCTCTTTCTTTTAGCTTTTGTATGCCTCTGATAAACTCCTCTCGGAGCATGTATCTAGGGTCTTTGGATTGAAGGACTTCCCGAAAGCCTACCAATTTTTCTTGTGAGGAATATTGATCGAGGACTTGGTCTAGGTCGTCTTTTCCCAAATCAGCCCAACCAACTACCCCAAAAATCCATTCGTGCTGGCTCGAAAGATCCAAAAGAAAATCAGTCTCTCGTAAGCTCTCGTCTGCCTGAACAGCGATGCAACCATCCAGCTTGGCGTCTTGAAGAAGCGGATAGAGATCACCAGGAGTGAAATTTCTCCGAATGCGGCTCATTTCCTCAGTAATCCATTCCTGCTTCTTGGGATCGTAATTCCAAAAATGCTGATGGCTATCTACTCTCATGCTTCAGGATCGTTAATGGCTACCTGACGGCTTACGCCAAGCCCTTCAATTCCTAATTCTACGGTATCTCCATGTTCCAAATAGCGTGGAGTTGGCTTAAGTCCCATTCCCACGCCTGCCGGAGTTCCTGTGGAAATCACGTCTCCGGGGAGGAGTGTCATGTATTGGCTCAGGTGCTCTATCAACGTAGGGATGTCAAAAATCAAGTCAGACGTATTGCTGTCTTGGAGCATTTTCCCGTTGAGTTTTAGCCAAAGTCTGAGCTGATGTGGATCGGCGATTTCGTCTTTGGTCACCAAAAATGGACCCAATGGCGCAAAGTGATCTGCACTCTTACCTTTCACCCATTGACCTCCATGGCGCAGTTGAAAATCTCGTTCGCTCACATCATTGTGAAGGCAGTATCCTGCGATGTAGTCAAATGCATCCTCTTTCTTGACGTACTTGGCTCGCTTGCCAATCACCACCGCCAGTTCAACTTCCCAGTCGGTCTGCACAGAGTTTCTTGGGATATAGATTGGGTCAAATGGGCCGCAAAGAGAGGAACTTGCTTTCATAAAAATGATTGGAATCTCGGGCACTGCCATTCCCGCTTCCTCGGCATGTTTGCGGTAATTCAGTCCGATGCAGATGATTTTGGAAGGTCTGGCTACAGGAGATCCAATCCGTGCGTTTTCGGGGATTTCAGGGAGTGAATCCTGATGGACTTTCAGCCAATCGGCCAGTCTGTTTAGTCCATCCGAACCCAAAAATGATTCATTCCAGTCCTCACCAAATGTGGAGCAGTCCAGATTTCTTCCATTGCTATCTTGGATTCCTGGTTTTTCAGCGCTCTCGGCACCAAATCGTATCAATTTCATTGTTATTGGGGTCTTTTAGGTTTGATTTTCTTTTGATTAAAAATGAGTTACATCTTCAGGCCCATGAAGCCTCCGTCGATGTTGAAGTTTGCTCCTGTGATGAAACTTCCAGCATCCGAACTGATGAAAAAAGCCAAGTCAGCCACTTCTTCAGGAGTACCCATTCGGCCTACAGGTTGGGTGGCTGCGAGTTTGGCAAACATTTCTTTCTCTTGTCCAGGATAATTTTTTGCCAAAAAACCATCGACAAATGGGGTATGTACCCTACCCGGAGAGAGACAGTTGCAACGGATACCATCAGCCACATAATCTCTAGCCACGCTGAGCGTCATGGAGAGTGCGGCTCCTTTGGTCATGGAATAGGCAAATCGATCTGGTATTCCGATGGTTGCAGCTACGGAACACATGTTGAGAATAGATCCGCCACCGTTTTCTTTCAGTTTGGGAAGTGCTGCCTTGATGCAGTTAAACATGCCCTTGACATTGACCTGATAGACTCGGTCAAAATCCTCTTCAGTGGTGTTTTCTACCTTTCCGATGTGTGATATTCCGGCATTGTTGATCAATACATCGAGCTTGCCGGGAATGGAATGAATCAACTTTTCGAGTTGGCTGTAATTCGTGATGCTTCCTTCCAGGAATTTTACCCGATAGCCTTTTTCATGTTCTTCAAGTTGGACTTTAGTACCTTCCTGATGATTGGTATCTATGAAAAATACGGTGCAGCCTTCGGAGGCAAATTTTTTGACCATGGCAAGTCCGATGCCACTGGCCCCACCTGTGATAAGAACGGTTTTTCCGGTCATGGTTTGATTTCGGGTTTGAAAACTTGATTTTCAAAATACGAAAACAAACTATCCTAAATCAATTTTTTAGATGATCGAATTAAAAAATACTTTCAGATCAGGTGATAATCAGTGGATGAAAGTTGGAAGGACCTCAAGTAATGGAGCGCTTAGAGTTCAGGTCTGGTGATTGACTCGGTCTTTTTGCTGATTTCCCGAACGATTTGATCGAGCTCCTCGGCTGATTTTTGAATGAGCTGTAAGAATCCCACAGACTCTTCGTCTTTGATTTTTTCCTCTTCAATCAGCAGATTCACCAGTCCCATCAACCGAGCCAGGGGAGCTCTTACCACATGAGACTGGATCCAGGCAATTTCTAAAAATGCCGCATTTTGCTTTTCAATAGTGGCTAGGTGCTGGTTTTTCTCAGTCACATCGTTGATTAGAATCAGGCAGGCGCTGACTTCATTGTACT
>CALRRX020000266.1:0-5391 GCA_943370675.1 Reyranella massiliensis 521
CCTTTCAGTGCTTTTTCGAAGTTTGGTTTCCAGAAGGTGATCTCTTCCGGAGACATGTTTTTTTCATCCAGAATGTATTCTCCAATGCCAATTGTTTTTCCTTTTTCCCATTCAAAGGTCTTGTGAAAGTTTTCATTTCCTTTGATGAGGCATAGATTCTGGTCCACGCACCAGATCGTTTCATGGGAATGATTAAGGAGTAGCTCGATTTTATCCTTTTGTCCACCGACTGTTTTTTTGACAATTCCGGCTAGTTGAAAGATAGCGCCAGAGGAGTCCCGATCGGCCCAAGCTTCGATACTCAAGCTCTCTTCATCGCCAGAAGGCAGCGTAATTACTATTTGTAGGGAAAAAGGAACACCTTCTTCCTTCAAAGCCGATAGAGCAGCGCTGAAATTTTCTTGGCTTGAAGGATGAAGAATAGATTGGAGCTTTTCAAAGCTTGGTTCCTCTGTTTGATCCAAACCTAAAAGACGGAACAAGATATCTGACCAATGAAGATCCGAAAAAGAGGGACCGCTTACCCAGTATCCTATATTGGACACAGCAGCCATTCTTTGAAAAACAGAATCAAAACTGCTCTGAGTAGCTCGCGGTGGATGGAAAGTTGGTTTATCCTTCATTTTTGATCGGTGGCTAAAATAGAAGAGTGGCTATAAAAAGCTGAAAGGTAGGCATTGACCTAGGGAATCCCTATGAAATGTAGCTTGGTGTAAATCTACAGTCGCACGACCTCCCCGGTCTTGACGGATTCATCGCAGGCAAATGCGATTTTCAGGCTATTAAGTGCGTCATCCAAATGATGGGTCAGATCAAGATTTTCCTGAATTGCTTTCAGGAAATAGGCTTGCTCCCTGTCACAAAGCTGCTGATGATTGGGTTCATCGGTCATGTCTATCCATTGGTCAGGTTGGACAAATTCATTTTTCGAATTCAACTCGGCATGATGGACTTTGATGGACTCGGTCTTGGTATGAGAATCCACGTTGTCAGACTTGCCTGATGCACCCGCGTCTTTTGCCACGATGGAAACAGCCCCTTTGGGTCCAAAAACATCCTTTACAAAAAAAGCTGTCTCACTTACCATCGGTCCCCAGCCTGCCTCGTACCATCCTACCGAACCATCTTCAAAGCGGATTTGCAGCTGGCCATAATTGTAATTGTCAGGGGAAATATCTTCGGTGAGTCGGGCGCCGATTGCAGATACCCAAACTGGTTTGGAGCGGGTCATTTGGCACATGACGTCAATGTAATGCACCCCGCAATCCACGATCGGACTGAGCGATTTCATCAGGTTGCGGTGTACATCCCACATGTAGCCATGACTTTGCTGATTGAGGTTCATGCGCATGACGAGAGGTTTTCCGAGCTTTTGAGCCTCTTCTATAAATCGCATCCAAGAAGGGTGATGCCTCAGGATATAGCCTACTACTACTTTTTTACCTGTTTCTTTTGCTTTGGCGATGATGTTTTCACAGCCAATCACTGTATCCGCAAGAGGTTTTTCGATGAAAATATGGCATCCTGCCTCCAAGGCTTTTAAGGCAAATTGCTCATGCGTATCAGGATAAGTGGAGATGCAAACGGCAGCCGGCTTCGTCTCTGCAAGTGCTTTTTCAAAGTCTTCAAAAAGTGGATAGTCAGCATTCAAACTTTTGTTGAGTTTGACTTTGGAGTCACCACGTGCTACAAGGCCGCAGATTTCAAATTCGGGCATGTGATGGTAAGCGGTGGCATGGGAAGCACCCATATTTCCACAGCCAACGATGAGAATTCGGATCGGAGAGGTCATGAGTTTATCGGGTCAAGAGTTGGGTAAGTTCAATGTTGCTGAGGTATCGGATGTCTACCTGAAGTGTAATCGGGGAAAGCGGTTCGTCTTTCGGATCTCTATTCACGTTTACAATTTTATCTACTACATCCATTCCTTTGATCACTTTTCCAAAGACGGTATAATCTCCGTCCAGCCGATGTTCTCCTTTTGGATTTTGGATGATGTAAAACTGACACCTGGCAGACAGTTTACCGGGATTGTCATCTCGGCCAGCCCCCACAGCCCCATAGACATGGGTAAGTGCAGGATGAAATTCGGGTTCCATCAAATATTCGGGGTCGGTAAATCCTTCAGGGGTGTCAGGGCAACCTCCCTGCGCGACAAAATTTGGAATCACCCGATTAAAAGTCAATGAATCCCAATACCCGGCTTCTGCTAGTTGGATAAAGCTTTTTTTGTGATTAGGGGTCCGGTCATCAAGTTCGATCCATATCTCACCGAGGGGAGTTTGGATGTAACCTACCGGAATTTTATCGTTTTGAGCAAAGGCAAATTTGGTGCACGCTAAGAGCAGCAGGAAGGGAAACAGGGTTCGGTACATGGCAGGTCATTATCTTTTTCAAAATATGCAATTAATGCCTGCCTACCGAAAAAAGTCAGCTATTTATTCACCTTGCTCAGTAGAAATTGGTTTCAAAAATTGAAAATGCTTGGACTAGAAATAAGAGGGCCCACGGACTTTGATAAGGTGAACTCTCCTTTATTTTTCTCCCTTTTTGAAACCCATACTCACCGAATTGATGCAGTATCGGATGCCACCTTGATCTCTCGGTCCATCTGGAAAGCGATGTCCCAAGTGACCCCCACAATTGGAGCAGAGAATTTCTTCGCGTATCATAAAGTGGCTGTAGTCCATCTGGACGTCGATGGCCTCAGGACGAATAGGTTCCGTAAAACTCGGCCAACCGCAACCGCTGTCGTACT
Source organism: Reyranella massiliensis 521 (assembly GCA_943370675.1). Classification (GTDB taxonomy): domain Bacteria; phylum Bacteroidota; class Bacteroidia; order Cytophagales; family Cyclobacteriaceae; genus Algoriphagus. The sequence continues at coordinate 2,759 of CALRRX020000266.1, forward strand.
TTTTTGAGGAGTGGAAAATCTCATTTCCACAGGCACGGCATTCGTAGATTCCGGTATCCTTATTCAAATAATATTGCCCGGTAAAGGGGCGCTCGGTGCCTTTTTCACGTAGCACATGATAGGAGTGAGGATCCAAGATCTCTTGCCATTCCTCACTGGTTTTTTGAATTGGATATTCTTTTTTGGATTTGCTTTTCATCTGTTTATAATTTCTTTTATTGGTCAGATTGCCTGTCCCGATTTTTCATCGGGAGAATGCCCACTATAATCATCCACTTGTGTGAGAAGCAACCATGGGCATTTCATGACCTGGATTTTTTATCTCAACACTAAAATGACCTTCTGAGTTTTCAAACTTCAGCTCTGTAGACCCAATCAGGTGCAGTTTGGGAAGTTTCCCGAAGTACCAAATTAAGTTGTCCAACATGGTGTTGGACATGCCTCAAATTGTAAAGCAGAATTTCCAACATGGAGAAATTCATGGTTTGGGATTCATTGATCCATCTTTTTTTGAGTTGAATCGCATCCAAACCAAAAATGAAACCCTTGGCTTTGGATCGACAAGCGTCTAGGTAATTCAATAATTCGGATTTTGAGAAAATGACCAGCTCAGGATCTTCATCAAACTCCGAATAAGAAAACTGGTCAGGTTGCGAAAAACCCACAGGCTCCTTGGTCAAGTAGTAATCCAGGAAAAACAAGGTATGGTAGGCTAACTGCGAGAATCGCTGATCCACCTGCCAAATAGCATCTGGGCAGGTTTGAATGGAATCAGTCAACATGTCTAACCCCGCACCAAATTGCTTCCAAAGATCTTCCTGAAATGCTCTTTCCATGGGGTTATGGATTAGGAAGAAGCGTCATTTTTGACTTTGATTTCTCCTTGATCTCCTCTTCATTCATCAGCTGAGGGCGGTATTTACCTTTGGCATAAAGTTCTTTTTGATCTGCATAATGCTTGCTGAATCGGTTGCCGCTGTTGCCTGTAGGAAGAACAGATACCGAACTTTCCACATCGGCAAAGTCTAGGATAATCCGCATTGCCGGGCCAGAAGTGACTTTGTAGATACCTTCACCATTTAGCTTGAAAGCCAGTTTGTTAACGGCCTCTTCATTGGCCTCAACCGCCTCAGTTCGCACATTGAAGATTTTGTCCAAAGGCTTCTGAGCTCCAAGTGGGTGTGGATGCTCGATAGTCACCGCTTTTTCCCATTCCCAATCATTGGAGTTATCCCCAAACTGCTTGGTCAATTCCTCCAAACTGATTTTCAAAGCTTCTGAAATGATTTCAGATCGGGATTCCAATGGATCAGTGGATTGGTTGTCCCACCATCTGTTTTCCTCATGAGTCAAGAAATGCCTAGTACTCCGGATCATCATGAAGGTCTGCAAATAAGCTTCGAAACCTACTTTTCCCAGCTCATCCTCCATCCCCAATCGGAGTGTATGGTAAAGCCACTTATAGTAAAGTGTGGGAGCAGAAAGCTCCAATTGATGCGTTCCGTCCCAATCTACCAAGTCGTCCAAAATCTCTGAGTTGCCTTCAAATTGGTTTCTGTCAATTTGTGAAATCAAGAATTTGGCGTTTTGAGGAGCAAGTTCATTGAGTGATTCCAATTGCAAGTCTTGGATCGATTCCAGATCCCAATCTTCCCGAGAAGTGATCGTTTCGGCGATTCGATTCCAGCGCTCTCCTGGATAATAATACCCAGGGAAAAAGATTCCGCTACGGGTGGTATCAGGTTGATTGTTGGCTGTGGCTACAAATCCTGAAGGAGGATTGATACTTTGAGGATTTTCGGTAAATGGATACCAGCCTTTAGGCTGAGATTCTGGGTCAGAACCGTCAGCAAAGATTTTAGAATGCACCTTATCTGGTCTGATAGGGAGTTTTGCGGCAGCCCACCAAGCGATATTTCCCGCCTTATCTCCGTACATGATGTTCAATCCCGGCGCATGAATTAAGGCTGCGGCATCTGCTACTTGCTGCATCGTTTCTGCGTGGTTGATTTGGTACAGCGCCTCCATAGCTTTGGATGGTTCCAAAATGAATACCCACCAAGAGGACACCGGATTTTGAGTCAGTGCTGCAATTTCCTTTACCACAGGATTCATGATTGGACCGTGGACGGTCTCTTTCACCTCAAATTCAACCGGCTCTTTACCTTTTACCTTGATGACTTCTTTACGAGTTTTGATTGGGAAAGCTTGTTCGCCGATCAGGATTTCATTTGGATTGGATGGATTGAGTTTTTCTTCGAAAAAGTCCTGATCATCGTTTTCAAACATGGTCAAGCCCACGCTGTGGTGCCTGCTATGTCCGACGAGGCCAAAAGGAATTCCAGCCAAGTGATTGCCATAAAAACTGAACCCAGGATATTCCAAATGTGCTTCAAACCAAACTGAAGGAGCACTAAACCCAATGTGGGTGTCATTATTGAAAAGTACCTGACCTGATTTGGTGCGATTTCCAGAAATCACCCAAGCATTGGATCCTTCTAAAAGTGGAACGGGCAGCTTTTCCAAAAGAGCGGTTAGCTCGGAAGTGACCAACAGATTTTCTGTTTTTAGGGAATCTGGGTAGTTATTTGGGATGACGTGGTGCTCGGGCAGCGTTTGTACCGACAGAGAAG
>CALRRX020000267.1:0-5372 GCA_943370675.1 Reyranella massiliensis 521
ACTAGCAAAAGCACAAGGGGCAATCTTAGCCTGTGACAATACTTTTGCTACACCTGTATTTCAAAATCCTTTGGACCTAGGTGCTGATATCGTGATGCACAGCAGTACGAAATACTTTGGAGGTCATTCGGATATTTTAGGAGGCGCATTGATCACCAAGGAAAAAGATGCCTTTTGGAACAAAATCAGAATTGTGCAGCGCGTAGGAGGGGCGGTGCCTTCACCTGCTGATTGTTATTGGCTGACACGAAGCATCCGCACCTTGGCTTACCGCATGAAAGGCCATGCCGAGCACGCGATGATATTAGCGGAATTTTTACTTAATCATCCCGGAGTAGAAAAAGTCTATTATCCAGGCTTAAAATCTCATCCCGGACATGCCATTGCTGCCAGCCAAATGAGTGGTTTTGGGGGTGTGGTTTCCTTCACGGTAAAAGGTGGGGCAGAAGATGCCGATCGCGTGGTGTCCAAGTTGAAGTACTTCGTAAATGCCACCAGCTTGGGAGGAGTGGAAAGTTTGATTGAGCGAAGAGCAGCGGTAGAAGGTCCAGATACCTTGACGCCTCCAAATCTACTTCGAGTATCCGTTGGCTTAGAGCACACGGATGATTTGTTGGAGGATATGAACCAAGCTTTGGGATAAAAAACTGTATTTACGATTTACGATTTACGAATGACGAATGACGACACCCACAGTGGGATTGAGTTTTTCTTAGAAGTCAATCAACTCTGAACTTCGAACGCCGAACATCTAACTTGGGTTTGAACATAAAAAAGGTCCTGAGAGAAACTCAGGACCTTTTTGCTTATTTGTACACTTCGACAGGCCAACTGTCATTGCCAAGGTTGATGTCAGTAATGACTTTGTCCGGGTCAATGACGACTGATTTCAGTTTCTTGGAGGTTTTATGTAGATAACCCCAAGTATCTCCTCTTTGCCAGATTTCTACGGGGAGTTTTACACGCTCGGTGGAATTGTCTTCGTAAGTCATCTCCAAAATCACCGGCATGGGGATGTCACCTTTATTGACAAGGTTCACAAGGTAGTTTCCCCCATAAGGCTGCACCGAGTTGATGCCTAGGTCAATGTTTCCATTGCCATAAAACCAACCTTTCCAAAACCAAGACAGGTTTTCCCCAGCCACATTTTCCATGTGGTTGAAGAAGTCGGATGGCTGAGGATGCTTATATGCCCAAGTTTTGATGTAGGAGCGGAAAGCGTTGTCAAATCGTTCAGTGCCGAGGATGTATTCTCTCAGCATGACTAGTCCGATGGCAGGCTTCATGTAGGCCACCATGCCCAGATTTCTCGTGTCTGTTACATCCGGATAGTTGTCGATTCCTTCGCGGCTTTCACTTGTGAAGTATCCGTTAAATCGGCGGGTTTGATTTAGTGTGGATGGATACTCTCCCTTGTTGAAAGCATTGGAACTGTAATGGTTGATAAAGGTGTTGAAGCCCTCATCCATCCAAGCGTAGCGGCGCTCGTTGGTGCCCACGATCATCGGGAACCAATTGTGGCCAAATTCATGGTCCGTTACTCCCCAAAGAGAAGCTCCTTTGGAATTGTAATGACAAAAATTCAAGCCTGGGTATTCCATTCCGCCGATTTCAGCGGCTACGTTGCTCGCAGTTTCGTAAGGGAATTCAAACCACTCCTTGCTGTAGTATTCGATGGAAGCTTTGCTGTATTCAGTAGATCTTGACCAAGCTTCTTTTCCATTGCTTTCTATCGGGTACACCGACTGCGCAAGGGCTTTCTTTCCACTTGGAAGATTGATTCTTGCAGCATCCCAAATGAAAGAATCCGAAGTAGCAAAGGCTACGTCACGTGCATTTTGGATTCGGAAGTGCCAAGTCACGGTTCCGCTTTGCTTTGGACGGGTGAGTTGGGTGTTTTTGATTTCTTCTGGGGAAACCAGATAAACGGTTTCTTCACTTTGAGCCGCTTTAGCATAGCGGGTTTGGAGTTCTTTGGAAAGTACTTCGGTCGGGTTCATTAGTTTTCCAGAACCAACCACGATATGGTTGTAAGGTACGGTTACTTTGTAGTCAAAATTACCGTATTCCAAATAGAATTCGCCTGCACCCAAGTAAGGTTCCACGTTCCAGCCTTCAGTTTCATCAAAAACCGCCACTTTAGGATACCATTGCGCAAAGGCATAAATCCAGCCGTCTTTAACTTTCAATCGGCCCATTCGGTCCATTCCTTTTTGGGGTACTTTGAAAGAAAAATCCATGGAAACGGTCGCCTTTCCACCTTTTGCAGGGATCGGTTCGGCAAACCACACTTGCATGCGCGTGTCTTCGATGAGGTGCTTGGAAGAAGCAATTCCTTTCACCCCGACTTTAGAAGAAACATTACTGATGCTGTAACCTCCGTCGATGTCTCCATTGTATCGGTTACCTTGCACAGGCGTGGTGAGCGTGCCACGGGAAGTGGGAGTGAAGCGATTTTGCTCGAGTTGTAGCCAGATAAAATCGAGTGCTTCTGGGCTGTTGTTGGTGTAGGTGATGGTGACCTTACCGGAAAGGGTATGGCTGGCTTCTTCCAGTGCGACCTCGATTTGATAGTCAGCTGCATTTTGCCAGTAGGCTTCTCCGGGTTTGCCGGAGGCGGTACGATAGCTGTTTCCTTTTCGGTCCATAAACTCCGAAAAGTCCTTCTGATTATTGTCTTTCCCTTGCTGAGAAAAAGCAGGTAAAGATGCTGTCAGAATAAAAATGGACAAAAGTCCACCTAGCAGGGTTAGTTTCTTCATGGTTCGTTTCTATTTCGGCTCAAAATAGGGACAAATGCGCTTTTGACGAATTTTTTTTACGCCAACTCACAGACTTTAACCTTTTTCGATCACGACAGATTTTTGTTTCTCGGGGAAAAACCCCTTTAACTTTGGGTTAAATAAACCAACTAACTCGATGAAAAAAGCACTATCACTGGTAGGTCTGCTAGCATTTTCGCTGCATCTGAATGCTCAAACGGACACCACTACCCAAAAACTGGATGAAGTGCTCATCCAAGAAAACCGAATTCAGATCCCTTTTTCAAAGCAAAGCAGAAATATCTCCGTTGTCGATCGGAAGCAGATTGAAGTCACTCCGGCAAGAAGCCTTCAGGAAGTGTTAAGTTTTGTACCTGGAGTAGACGTCCGTCAGCGCGGCGTGACTGGAGTACAGGCAGATATCGGCATTCGTGGCGGTTCCTTCGAACAGACACTCATGTTGCTCAATGGGATCAAGCTCACCGATCCTCAGACGGGTCACCACATGATGAATATACCTGTTCCTTTGGTCAATATCGATCGAGTGGAGGTGCTGAAAGGGCCTGCTTCGAGGATTTTTGGCCAAAATGCCTACACAGGAGCGGTCAACGTCATCACACGACTCAGTGATCATCGAAGCTTGAGAGTACAAGGCTATGCGGGAGATTTTGGGATGAAAGGGGTCAATTTCGCAGGTTCACTGCCAGCTGGAAAGTACCGTCAAAATGTAGCTGTCTCCTACGATGACTCCAATGGACACTGGTACAACTCGGATTATAAGGTCAGCAATATCTTTTATGAAGGCGGCGTACAGCTCAATCAAGCGCATGAACTCCGTGGAATGGTCGCTTACACCGACCGGACTTTTGGCGCCAATGGGTTTTATACCTCGGCATTTCCCGATCAATGGGAAAGTATTCAGACCTCTCTCGGTTCGCTTTCGCACACCTATTCCCAAGACCGGGTCTACCTCAATACCCGAGCGTATTGGAGGAGAAATGAGGACGAGTTTCGGTTGAGACGAAATGAGCCTTCGTTTTTCCAAAATATCCACACCTCGGATGTCATAGCAATCGAGTCCAATGGTAGCTACAAAAGCAAATTAGGTACTACCGGATTTGGAATCGAGGGCAGAAAGGAATCTATAGAATCTTCCAACCTTGGAAATCACGAGCGGGAGCTCTTTGGGATATTCTTGGAGCAATTGGTCAATCTGGGTGAAAAAACTGACATCCGTGCCGGGCTTTACTCCAATTACTATTCGGAATATGGATGGAAGCACTTCCCCGGAGCGGAAATTGGTTTTCAGGCATCACCATCCATTCGATTGTACTCAGGAATTGGTTCGAGCTATCGGATTCCGACTTACACAGACTTATACTATCGTGGGCCGACCAATATCGGAAATGCCAATTTGACACCTGAGCAAGCGCTTTCGTTTGAGTTTGGTGGAAAGTGGACCAAAGACAACTGGCGAGGTGAGCTGGTCTATTTCAACCGAACCAGCCAAAATCTGATCGAATGGACGCGAACTTCATCTACTCAACCTTGGCAGCCGCAAAACTTCAACGAGGTGATTTTTAATGGAGTGGAGGCTTCTGGGTTTTATCAGGTAAATCCTACGGGAAAGACAGTTCAGGTAAAGGAACTTATGCTTTCTTATAATTTCATCGATGCGGAATTTGTGGCAACACCGGGATTGGAGTCCCGCTATGCGCTTACAGCACTTAGGAATCAGCTGATCGGAGGCCTTTTGGTTGGCTTTGGCAAAAAAGTCGAATGGAACTCCAAGATGCGCTATGTGGAGCGAATCAGCCTTGATCCGTATTTTCTGATGGATATGCGAGTGGATTACAATAGGCTGGGCAAACTTGGATTCTTTGCGGAGGCATCCAATATCACCAATGCTGATTACATCGAGGCAGGTACTGTGCAGATGCCGGGGCGATGGTTTCGAGCAGGTTTTATGGTGAATTTGGAGTAGGGTTTTGGCTCACAGAATTCACAGATGATCACAGGTAAATTAAAATCGAATGTTAAAAATGGCATTCGATTTTTTTTGTGTTCAAGAAGGAAGGGAAATAAAAAAGCCCCAATCCCGATAGTTATTAGGACTGAGGCTTGATGTGGAAGTTGATCCCGAAAGCTTTCGGGAGAACCCCCGAACCTCCCGATTGCATCGGGATGCGTTAAATCAGCTTACCTAAACTTCACTTCGACATCAATTCTTTAATCTTTTTTCTGGATTTCCAGGACTTCACAACTCTTTCCCGTTCATAGGCAGAAGCTTTATCGATGTGCTCTTCATAATAAACCACTTCCCAATCTGCCAATCTACCTGTAAAGCCTTTATGATTAGAATTGTGTTTCCGAAGTCTTTCATCTAAACCCTCACAAGTATGCCCCATGTAGAATTTATTTTTTGATTCTGAAAAAAGTATGTAGAAATAGCAGGCCATAGACTAAAATAAAAAAGCCCCAGAATTTTCTGAGGCTTTATGTGGAAGTTGAGGGATTCGAACCCCCGACCCTCCCGATTGCATCGGGATGCGTTAAATCAGCTTACCTAAACTTCACTTCGACATCAATTCTTTAATCTTTTTTCTGGAT
>CALRRX020000268.1:0-5357 GCA_943370675.1 Reyranella massiliensis 521
TCATCATTCGTGTAGTTTTTGACAAAGAAGTCATTAGCCCCATACGCTTTATGCGCGGTGATGGCATGCTCCTGCATTTTGGCAGCGAGGTATTCGCCCACCACAGGGAGGAATTTGCCCTGCTTGTCCACTACCGGAATGTCATTTCCAAGTTCGTCCTGCACAAATACACCCGGCACATTATTCTGAACCAAGGTTCTAAAGTCATCCGCACCAAAAGCCTTGGCCAAGTGCACGATTCCAGTACCGTCTTCGGTAGTCACGTAGTCTCCTGCTACTACTGTAAAGGCCGGATGAGGAAGTGCCAATCCAGCGATTGGGAAGAGTTGCTCGTATTCCCAACCCAGCATGGTTTTGCCTTTGAATTCCTCGATCACTTCGTAAGGGATCAGCTTGTCGCCTGCTTTGTAATCTTCCAGTTTCAGATCAGCAGCCTTTGGATTGAGGTAGGCGCCCATTCTGGCTTTCGCCAAAATCACTGTTGCAGGCTCATGAGTATATGGATTGAAAGTTTTAACTTTCACGTAGTCCAAATTTTCTCCGATGGCCAAAGCCGAGTTAGAAGGCAAGGTCCAAGGTGTAGTCGTCCAAGCGAGGATGTAAGTATTTTCCTGTCCCTTCAGCTTAAACTGAGCGGTGATGGAGGTGTCTTTGACGTCTTTGTAGGTGCCAGGCTGATTGAGCTCATGAGAGGAAAGGCCAGTACCTGCTGCAGGAGAATAGGGCTGAATGGTGTAGCCTTTGTAAAGCAAGCCCTTGTCATAGAGCTTCTTCAGCAAATGCCAAAGTGACTCGATGTAGTTAGAATCAAAGGTGATGTAAGGATCGTCAAGATCGACCCAATAGCCGATTTTCTCAGTAAGATCATCCCATTCGTTTTTGAATCGCATGACTGTCTCCTTGCACTTTTGATTGTATTCGGCGACAGTGATTTTCTTACCGATATCCTCCTTGGTGATGCCAAGTTCTTTTTCAACCTGAAGTTCTACCGGTAGTCCATGGGTATCCCAACCGCCCTTTCGCTTCACTTGAAATCCTCTAAGCGTCTTGTATCGGCAGAAAATATCCTTAAGCGTCCGGGCCATTACGTGGTGGATCCCCGGGGTGCCATTTGCCGAAGGAGGACCTTCAAAAAAGGTAAATGTCTCTGCCCCGTCTCGGTTGGCAATAGACTTTTCGAAGATTTGATTTTCTTTCCAATACTGAAGGACAGACTCTCCGATATGCGGATAATCTACCTGTTTGAATTCCTGATACGTTTTCACAAGATCCTTTCTTAGGGGCGAGTAGATGAGAAAAGAGGATGGAGAAACCCCCATCCTGCTCAAAACAAGGCACAAAGATAGCAGAATTGGGCTTTTTGGGGAAAGAAAATGCAAATACCCTTAGAAGATTCCGAATTCAATGGAAAGCGACAGATCTCGGGGCATTGAAAAAAATTGGTGGAAAGAGTGCTTGGTTTATTTTATCATCGTAATATTGCAATAAACAATTTAAGAATGGGAGTCACACAGGTTCATTTATTTACAGAAGAGCAAAACAAAATGGCCCAGCTTGCAAAGGCCATCGCCCATCCGGCTAGAATTGCCATTTTGGAACATATGATCAAAACTAAATCCTGCATCAATGGCGATTTAGTCTTGGAAATAGGCTTAGCTCAAGCGACCATTTCCCAACATTTAAGGGAGTTGAAGGAAGCTGGAATTATTCAGGGAACCATCGAGGGAAATCGGGTCAACTACTGTATCCATCCCGAAAATTGGAATGAGATCCGCAGTCTTTTCCATTCCTTTTTTGATTCTTTTTCCACTTGTACTACTCCCAAGTGTATCTGACTATTCTAAAAAATGCTATTCATCTTAACCTGAAAAACATGGATCAAGAACAAAAATTAAAAGACGTAGTGCGGGAGCGCTATGGAAAAATCGCTGAGCAGGGAAAAGCGGAAAATGCAGCTTCCTGTTGTGGTGCTACCTCGCCCTCTACCAAAGTATACAATATCATGATGGATGATTACTCCGGTACAGAAGGGTATCTGGAGGATGCAGATTTGGGATTGGGTTGTGGACTACCCACTCAATTTGCCAACATCCAAAAGGGAGACGTGGTCATTGATTTAGGTTCGGGTGCGGGTAATGATTGCTTTGTAGCACGACATGAAACCGGACCTGAGGGCAAAGTGATCGGGATTGATTTTACCCCAGCGATGATTAAGAAAGCAAGGGAGAATACCGAAAAGTTAGGATATCACAATGTTGAATTCAGAGAGGGGGACATCGATCAAATGCCGGTAAATGACAATGTCGCAGATGTCGTGGTGAGTAACTGTGTACTCAATTTGGTTCCAAACAAAGAGAAGGTAATTCGTGAAATATACCGCGTGCTCAAGCCAGGAGGTCATTTTAGTATTTCAGATATCGTATTGATTGGGAATTTGCCAGAGGCACTGAGACACGATGCAGAAATGTACGCTGGCTGTGTCGCAGGTGCGATTCAAAAAGCTGAGTATCTATCTTACATTGAGGAGGCTGGATTTCAGTCTATTCAAATCCAGAAGGAAAAGACCATCACTCTTCCAGAAGATATTTTGGAAAAGTACCTTAACGCGGGGGAAATCCAACAGTTTTTGTCAAGTCAAACAGGGATTTTTAGCATCACAGTGTATGCTGAAAAGCCGGGTGAAAAAATCAAAAAACCTAAACTTAGTCTAGTTCAATTGCAGTCTTCGGCCTGTGCTCCAGGTTCAGGTTGCTGTTAAATCAAACTTTCAGACTAGACCTGTCAGGTTTTCAAAATCTGCCAGGTCTTTTCATTTTAAACCACCAATCTAATGGGTTCATCAAAATCTACCCTTTACCCCAAACTGGCCGAATTCATCCAAAAAGCCAGTAAACTTCCCATTTCCGAGGAAAGAAAACAGGTATTGCAAGTCCTGATTGACTATATCCAATCCAAAGTGGATCAAGACCAAGAAGTTAATCTCAACTTTATCTGCACTCATAATTCACGAAGGAGTCAGTTTTCCCAGATTTGGGCGAAAACTGCGGCAGATCTCTATGGTGTCGAGGCCAACTGCTACTCTGGAGGTGTAGAAGTCACAGCCTTTAATGATCGAGCGGTAAATTCTTTGAAAAGAAGTGGGTTTCGGATTGCCTCCAAAGAAAATGGAAGTAATCCGGTTTACTTTCTTTTCCATTCCGATGACAGTGAACCCATTGTCGCATTTTCCAAAGTCTACGATGACCCGATCAACAAAGCCTCCCGGTTTGCAGCGGTGATGACCTGTGATCATGCCGATGAAAACTGCCCCTTCATCCCGGGTACTGAGCAACGCATTCCGGTGAGATACGAGGATCCGAAGGCTTTTGACGATACTGAGATCGAATCAGAAAAGTACGATGAGCGCTCCATGCAGATTGCCTCGGAGATGCTTTATGTTTTCTCCCAGATCAACAAGTGAACTCGATGAAAAAGCTCTCCTTTTTAGATAGAAACCTTACTCTTTGGATCTTTTTGGCGATGGGCTCAATTCCTTCAGGTATTATAGGGCATTTGGTGGAAGTGCTAGCGTTGGAGTTCTAGATTTTTTCAAAAACCAACAGCGAGTTTATGGTCTGTCGACGTAAGGTGATTTGACTTTCTCGGATAAAATCTTGGTTCCATTCCCCATTGAGATCTTTCAATAAAGAAAAAGTAAGCTCAAGTTTGATTTTTCCCGAATCCAAGGCGGTGCGCCAAGTTCCTTGATCCAGAAGTTGTGTCCCTCGAAAGGCTTCTGACTTGCCACCAGGATAAAAAACAAAGCTTATTCCCTGAAATTCCTCCGTTTGGATACTGCCATTTTTATCAAAAAAGCTCACCTCCCACACCCCCGTGGAGATACTTTGCGCTAAATTTTCAACGGTTCGACTAGGATTTTCCTCTTGGCAGGAAGAAAAGAGTACTCCTAAAAAGAATAGGGAAAGGAAAAATTTCATGGCGTTTTTTGAATGAATTACGAAGATTAAAGACTTAAGTTATTAAAAATAACCTTTTCCAACCTCACCTTTTTCTAATCAAACGGTTGGTTTCGATCTAATTAGGATGAACCGTGTCTTGTGCTTGGATAATTGCCTATGGGAATTAGAATATGCAAGCTGGTCAACTGGCCTCATTTTTGACCCTAAGAAAACCACTATCGAAAGGAACCAATTCACCTGATTTGGCTATTTTCAAACCACTCAATCATTCACAACCAAACACCACTTTTATGACCGAACAACAAAAACTAGCGCTTGAAGATGCCATTGCAGCACTAAAAGGAAAACTGACCGGAGACATGTTTGCTGACATGGAAGTCCGCGATGAGATTCACAATCTGGAAATGCAGCTGAAAGGCGTAAAGCCGATCGATTCCCATTTCGACTGTGTAGGTTGCGGAAGCTAATCCAAACGACTTGGCCAGATATTTTATCACATACAAGCCCTACGGGGTGGTGACACAATTTAGCGGAGAGGGGCCCACATTGGCCTCTCTCGGCGCTTTTCCCCGAGAAGTCTATCCTGTGGGCAGACTCGACAAAGACAGTGAGGGCTTACTTTTAATTACCGATGACAAATGGCTCAATCATCACCTACTCAATCCCCGATTTGGTCATCAGCGTACCTATTATGCGCAGGTAGAAGGCGTCCCCACTCCCGAAGCGTTGAAGCAACTCAAGTCTGGTGTCACCATCAATGTAGACGGTAGCGACTATAAGACTAAGCCAGCACTTGCCAAAATCCTCGATCCCGCCCCTTTACTTCCAGAACGCGATCCCCCCATCCGATACCGCGCCGCGATACCTGATACTTGGATTGAGTTGACTCTTATTGAGGGCAAAAACAGACAGGTTCGCAAAATGACCGCTGCCGTGGGTTTTCCTACCTTGCGTTTGGTGAGGTATTCCATGGAGAAAATTACCATTTCGGGAATGGAAGTAGGAGAAATCCGCGAGCTCGATCAGGAGACGGTCTACCGGGCCTTGGGATTGACAGGATTTATGAAAACACAATCTCCTCGGCAGTCCGATAAACCGCCCCGTCGTTCTTAAAAATTCCTAAAATTCTCAACTCACAGACTTAGGCTCAGCCGCTGTTAAGAATTTGGATTGTGGGTTGGTACAATTTCCCCTATTTTAGCCCAGCCATTTAAGGCCTCAAATTCGCATCGCACATGCATCAGGAAAAAATTGCCGAAGTCATTCAGGAAGTCAAAAAGGTGGTTGTCGGACAAGACAAAATGGTCAACCGACTGTTGATCGGACTATTCACCAATGGACACATTTTGCTGGAGGGTGTACCCGGTCTAGCCAAAACCCTTACCGTAAATACCTTGG